>USBI01000044.1 GCA_900552945.1 uncultured Oscillospiraceae bacterium | reverse complement strand
CGTCGGCAGCGTCAGATGTGTATAAGAGACAGCGGTAACAGAGGGTCATTAGACTATCGCTTAAATGAACATTCTCGACCACAATATCTTTGTGGTCGAGTGTGAGATCATAATGGCTGAAATTCCAGAACCCTTTCACACCAAGTTCAACCAGTTTACCGGTGAGTTCCTGCGCAACTGCTTTCGGAATACATAGTACAGCAATTTTAGGATGGTGTTCCTTACAGAACGCTTCAATCTCCTTGCTGTCCATGATCGTAACATTTTTGATTTTTGTACCGATCAGTTCCGGATTAACCTCAAATGCACCAATCAGTTTAAATCCGCGTTTTTCAAAGTCAATGTGATTGGCAATCGCTTCTCCGAGGTTGCCAACCCCAATGAGGATGCAGCTGCGGGCTTTGTTGAGCCCTAAAATATTTGCGATTTCGTCGTGCAGGTCTTTTACATTATACCCGTAACCCTGTTGTCCAAATCCGCCGAAACAGTTTAAGTCCTGTCGGATCTGCGAAGCGGTCAACTGCATGAGATTGGAAAGTTCTCTGGAGGAGATTCGTGTCTTGCCTTCGTTTAGCAGTTCGCTTAAAAAGCGGTAATACCGCGGCAGGCGCCGAATTACCGAAATGGAAACTGCCGATTTGTTGGACATGCGTAAAAGCCACCTTTCAAGAAGTTCGTAAATAGCAGCAATTCATAGTGAACAGTGATGAATGGGTGGGATGTACTGTGGATTACTGGTGCATCAACACAAAAACGCAAAGGACAATAAATTTAAAGCATTGCTTTCAGCCGGTCGTTGACTGCGTAAAGGAATTCTTCCGTTCCGACTTTTTGTTTGTTTTCAAGGGAAGAGAGAAGATAGAGGTCGCCTGTCATAACACCGTCTTCAATGGTCTGAACAGTTGCTTTTTCCAACTTATCCGCAAAGTCAGAAAGATCTTTCAGTCCGTCGAGCTCACCGCGTTTGCGCAGCGCGCCTGTCCATGCGAACAGGGTTGCGGTCGAGTTGGTGGAGGTTGGCTCACCTTTTAAGTGCTTGTAATAATGGCGGGTTACTGTACCATGCGCCGCTTCATATTCGTAAGTACCATCCGGCGAAACAAGCACAGAGGTCATCATGCCAAGGCTGCCGAACGCGGTTGCGATCATGTCAGACATTACGTCGCCGTCGTAGTTCTTGCATGCCCAGATGTATCCGCCCTCAGAACGAACGGTGCGGGAAACCGCATCATCGATCAAGGTGTAGAAATACTCAATTCCCGCTTCGTCAAACTTCGCCTTGTATTCGTTTTCAAAAATCTCCGCAAAAATATCTTTGAACCGATGGTCGTAAATTTTGGAGATAGTGTCTTTGGAAGCGAACCAGAGGTCCTGCTTGGTGTCGAGCGCATAGTTAAAGCAGGTGCGTGCAAAGCTCGCAATGCTGTCATCCAGGTTGTGTACACCCTGAACAATGCCCGGACCTTTGTATTCATGAATGAGTTTCCTGGTCTCGTTGCCGTCTTTATCGGTGACAACCAGCTCTGCTTTGCTGCCGGCTTCCACCTGCATTTCGGTGTTTTTGTAGATATCACCATAAGCATGACGCGCAATCGTGATCGGTTTTACCCAGTTGGGCAGATAAGGAGTGATGCCTTTTACAATAATCGGTGCACGGAATACCGTTCCATCCAGAATGGCACGAATGGTTCCGTTCGGGGATTTCCACATCTCGGAAAGATGATATTCCTCTACACGCTGTGCGTTCGGGGTAATGGTCGCGCATTTCACTGCAACGCCGTATTTTTTGGTCGCTTCCGCAGAATCAATGGTAACCTGGTCTTTTGTTTCTTCACGATGCTGCAGTCCAAGGTCGTAGTACTCGCTTTTCAGGTCAACATATGGATTGATGAGAATGTCTTTGATCATCTGCCAGATGATACGGGTCATTTCGTCCCCGTCCATTTCGACGAGCGGCGTTTTCATTTGAATTTTGTCAGCCATAAAGAACCTCCGTTTCAATAAACGGGTTCTGCGGGAAAAGGCTCCCGCATCCCCGATGCTGTATTGCGGGTTTAGCCCTGTGTTTTGGTGTAGTTGAGCAGACCACCGGCAAGAAGGATATCCTTGGTGCGGCCGGAGAGCTCACAGACGACTTCGATCTTATCGCCTGTTGTCCGGTTGATCACAAACAGCGGCTTGCCGGATGCGATGTTTTCACGAACATTTTCGATTTCCAAGCTATCGCCCTGCGAAATCTTATCGTAATCCGCCTCGTTTTTAAAGGTGAGCGGAAGAATACCTGCGTTGATCAGGTTAGAGCGGTGGATACGCGCAAAGCTCTTGACCAGCACTGCCTTGATGCCAAGGTAGAGCGGAACCAGCGCCGCGTGTTCACGGGAAGAACCCTGTCCGTAGTTGGCGCCGCCCACGACAATGCCTTTTCCGGCTGCTTTTGCGCGTTCCGGGAAGGTTGGGTCACAGACCGCGAAGCAGTACTGGGACAGATGAGGAATGTTGGAACGGTAGGGCAGAATCTTTGCGCCTGCCGGCATGATGTGGTCGGTGGTGATATTGTCCTCTACCTTGAGGATAACATCTGCCGCAATGTTGTCCGCAATCGGTTCCGCAATCGGGAATTCTTTGATGTTCGGGCCGCGCAGGATTTCTACCTTGTCAGCGTCTTCTTCGGCGGCAGGCGGAACAATCATGTTATCGTTGATGAGGAAGTGCTCCGGAAGTTGAATTTCCGGCATTTCACCCATGGTGGTCGGATCGGTCAATACACCGGTGAGTGCGGAAATTGCCGCGGTTTCCGGGCTGACCAGATAAATTCCAGCGTCCGCAGTACCAGAGCGGCCGAGGAAGTTGCGGTTAAATGTACGAAGGGAAATACCCTTGGAATTCGGGGACTGGCCCATGCCGATGCACGGTCCGCAGGCGCATTCCAGGATTCTCGCACCTGCAGCAATTAAAATGGCAAGAGCGCCGTTTTCTGCGAGCATGTTAAAGACCTGTTTGGAACCCGGAGCAATGGCAAGGCTTACGTCCGGATGAACGGTTTTTCCTTTGAGGATGTGTGCCACACGCATCAGGTCAAGATAGGACGAGTTGGTGCAGGAACCGATGCACACCTGATCGATTTTGATGTTGCCGATCTCGGTAACCGGTTTTACGTTGTCCGGGCTGTGCGGGCAAGCTGCCAGCGGAACCAGCTCAGAAAGGTTGATTTCAACCTCTTTGTCATAAACAGCATCCGGGTCTGCGGAAAGCGGGGTATAATCCGCCTCACGGCCCTGTGCTTTCAAAAATTCGTGGGTGATTTCATCCGAGGGGAAGATGGAAGTGGTCGCTCCCAGTTCAGCACCCATGTTGGTGATGGTGGAACGTTCCGGAACCGAAAGGGTTTTTACACCTTCACCGCAGTATTCCACAATGTAACCAACGCCGCCTTTTACTGAAAGCTGCTCCAGCACTTTGAGGATTACGTCTTTTGCGGCAACCCACGGACGAAGTTTACCGGTGAGATTTACTTTGATGATCTTCGGATATGTAATGTAATAAGCGCCGCCGCCCATTGCGACCGCTACGTCAAGACCGCCCGCGCCGAATGCGATGGAGCCGATGCCGCCCGCGGTCGGTGTGTGTGAGTCAGAGCCGATAAGAGTTTTGCCCGGGATAGCGAACCGCTCCAGATGAATCTGGTGGCAGATACCGTTGCCCGGCCGTGAGAAATAGATTCCGTGCTTTTTGGCGATGGAACCGATAAAACGGTGGTCGTCAGCGTTTTCAAAGCCGGACTGCAGGGTATTGTGGTCAATGTAAGCGACAGAACGTTCGGTTTTAACACGTTTCACGCCCATGGCTTCAAATTCCAGATATGCCATGGTACCGGTTGCGTCCTGCGTTAATGTCTGGTCAATTCTTAAGCCGATTTCAGAGCCTTTTTCCGGTTTCCCGTCCACGATATGGGCGTCTAAAATCTTCTCGGTCAATGTTTTTCCCACGTTCGCACCATCTTTCTTAAAATTCATGCGCAGAGGGTTTAAATCTTCCCCGCGGAAAATGCGTTCACCCAATTCTGCAAAGCGTCAATAATTAACCTAATTTTAATTGATTTTCGTGAGATTGTCAAGATTTCGTCAATATCTGTTCACGCTGTTTGACAGGCTTTCCCAATTGACATTATAAATAGGAATGATATAATTATTTAGTTAAGATTATATATTATTAGCGAATTTCCCGGGAGGTTTTCTATGGCGTACCGTATTGGGCTGGATATTGGTTCCACTACCATCAAGTGTGTTGTGCTCAACAGTGAAGGGGATATTTTATACAAATCCTACGAACGACATCTGGCAAAAGTAAACGAAAAAGCGGTCGCTTTACTCGAACATATCGAACAGAACATTACTTCCGGCAGCCCGGTGCAGATTGCAATCACCGGTTCAGCGGGTCTTGGTGTTTCCCAAAACAGCGGTGTGGAATTCGTGCAGGAAGTTTATGCAACGCAGGTTTGTATGGAACAGCGTATTCCGGATGCGGACGTTGTTATCGAGCTCGGCGGGGAAGACGCGAAAATCCTGTTTCTCACCGGTGGTACGGAAGTGCGTATGAACGGCAGCTGTGCCGGCGGTACAGGTGCTTTCATTGACCAGATGGCAACTCTGCTTGGCGTGACAACTGAAGAGCTCAACGAGCTTTCCAAAAGCAGTGAAAAGATTTATACCATCGCGTCCCGCTGCGGCGTATTTGCCAAGAGTGATATTCAGCCGCTTCTCAATCAGGGAGCGCGAAAAAGTGATATTGCTGCCAGTATTTTTCAGGCGGTAGTCAATCAGACCATCGGCGGTCTTTCACAGGGCCGGGAGATTGAAGGAAAAGTTGTTTTTCTGGGTGGGCCGCTCACTTTTTTAAGCGGTTTGCGTGAGCGGTTTGTTGAGACGCTGAACCTTCGCGAAAACGCTGTTTTCCCCGAGGATGCGCAGTATTATATCGCGCTTGGCGCCGCGTATTATGCAGGTTCTTTAAAGCCCGCAGCACTCAATGATGCGATTTATAAAATTCGCACGGCTCGTCCGGTCCGGCGTGATTCCAGCGTTAAGCCTCTGTTCGCTTCAGAAGAAGAATACAAAGCGTTTTGTGATCGCCACTCAAAAGCCTCGGTCCGTCAGCGTTCGCTGGAAGGATACACAGGCGATGCTTACCTCGGCGTAGACGCCGGTTCCACTACGACCAAGCTGGTGCTGATTTCTCCGGAGGGGGATATCCTTTATCAGCGTTATACCTCAAACAGCGGGAATCCGGTGCCGATTGTCAAAGAGGCTCTGGAAGAGATTTACCGCATATCCGGCGACGGCCTGCGAATCCGCGGGGCAACGGCGACCGGTTACGGGGAAGAGCTGGTCAAGCACGCGTTTCATATTGATTACGGCGTGGTGGAAACCATTGCGCATTTTACCGCCGCGCGCTATTTTAACCCGGATGTGGATTTTATCATCGACATCGGCGGGCAGGATATCAAGTGCTTTAAGATTCGCAGTCACGCCATCGACAGTATCATGCTTAACGAAGCCTGTTCTTCAGGATGCGGTTCATTTATTGAGACTTTTGCGCACGCGCTCGGATATACCGCCGAGGAATTTGCGAAATTCGGGTTGTTTGCAGAGCACCCGGTCGACCTTGGTTCCCGTTGTACTGTGTTCATGAATTCGTCGGTCAAGCAGGCGCAGAAAGACGGCGCTACCATCGGCGACATTGCCGCAGGCCTTGCGGTCAGCGTGGTGAAAAATGCGCTGTATAAGGTCATTCGCGCGAATACAACCAAAGAGCTGGGTGAGCACATCGTTGTACAGGGCGGAACCTTTTTGAACGATTCGGTTCTGCGCGCGTTTGAGCGGGAGGTAAAGACCGATGTGGTCCGTCCTTCCATTGCCGGACTGATGGGGGCTTACGGGGCGGCACTGCACGCAAAATCCCGGGCGAAAGAACAGTCTTCCATCATTGGGCCGAAAGAACTTGAAGCGTTTTCTCACAAGGTTTCGGTTACCACCTGTAAGGGGTGCACCAACCACTGCAAACTTACGATTAACAGTTTTGCGGATGGAGGGCGCTATATCTCCGGAAACAAATGCGAAAAGCCTCTTGGTGTTAAAACATCGGAAGGCGGTTACAACGCATATCAATATAAATACGAATACCTGCGCAGTCTTCCTTCCAAACCGGGGCCGCGCGGACGTCTCGGTATTCCCATGGGGCTCAATATGTATGAGAATCTGCCGTTCTGGCACGCGTTCTTCACAGAACTTGGGTTTGAAGTGGTGCTTTCTCCGCGTACCGACCATAAACTTTACGAACTTGGTCAGCACACCATCCCGTCGGATACTGTTTGCTACCCGGCAAAGCTTCTTCACGGGCATGTGGAAGCGCTGCTTGGTATGAACGTGCAGTATATCTTCTACCCCTGCATGACCTACAATTTTGATGAAGGATTGTCCGACAATAATTACAACTGTCCGGTCGTCGCCTATTACCCGGAAGTCATCGGAGCGAATGTGCGCGGACTTTCCGGTGTAACTTATATCAAGGATTATCTTGGACTCCACCGTCAGCATGACTTTGTGAAAAAAGCCACCGAAGTATTCAATCAATATTTCTCCGCCACCTCAAAAGAGATTCAGAAAGCGGCGGACGCGGCGTATAAGGCATATGAGGATTACCGCGATAAACTTTACCGTTACGGAAAAGAGGTGCTTGCAGACGCCAAGAAAACCGGCAAGACCGTTATTGTTCTGGCCGGGCGCCCGTACCATATTGACCCGGAGATCAACCACGGCATTGACATGCTTGTTAAGAGTTTTGGTGTTTCGGTTCTTTCGGAAGACTGCCTGACGGTTCATTCCGCAAAGAAAAAGGCGGGTGTTCTCAACCAGTGGACTTATCACGCGCGGCTGTACGCAGCAGCGCATTATGTTGGAAAACACAAAAATCTTCAGTTGGTGCAGCTTGTATCATTCGGCTGCGGACTGGACGCCATTACGGCTGACGAGGTCCGTGAGATTTTGGAACGCTACGGCAAGCTGTATACGCAGATCAAGATTGACGAAGTAACAAATTTAGGCGCGGTCAGAATTCGTCTGCGCAGTCTGTTCGCCTACCTTGAGGCAAATGAAACGGCAAAAGATTGAGAAAGTGAGGCGATTTTTTGGCAGAACTTAAATACGATAAAAGCGGCCGCCTGCTGTTTACCAAAGAGATGAAGCAGGAATATCAAATTTTAATGCCGCAGATGCTGCCCATTCATTTTGAACTCATCAAAAATGTTTTGCGGCTGCATGGTTATAACGTAAAACTTTTGACCAGTACTGACAGCGAGGCGATTCGTCTTCAGGGACTGGAAAATGTACATAATGACACCTGCTATCCTGCGCTCCTTGTCATCGGGCAGATGCTGGACGCGCTCAAAAGCGGGGAATATGACCTGGATAAAACAGCGCTGGTAATCACCCAGACAGGCGGCGGATGCCGTGCGTCCAACTACATCCATCTGTTGCGGAAAGCGCTCCGCCGTTCCGGAATGGAGCAGGTGCCGGTCATCAGCGTTAATCTGTCCGGATTGGAAAAAAATCCTGGCTTCAAGTGGTCATTCCGTTTGATTCGGGAGCTGGTTGCAAGCGCCATGTATGGGGATATTCTTATGCTGCTGCGCAATCAGGTCCGTCCGTATGAGGTCACAGAGGGTGACGCACAGCGGCTGACCAATGAATGGGTGCTTCGCCTGTCGGAAGAATTTAAAAACGGCCGCGGTTTGAAGCAGAAAGAAATGGTCGTGCATTTTAACAACATCGTAAAAGATTTTGCGAAGCTTCCGGTCAACCGCACGGAAAAGGTCAAAGTTGGTATCGTGGGGGAGATTTACATCAAATATTCTCCTCTTGGGAACAACAATCTGGAAGAGTTTCTTCTTTCAGAGGGAGCGGAAGTTTTTGTTCCCGGCTTGATGGATTTCATTATTTTTAAAATCGATAACCGAATTGAGGACTACCGTTTGTACGGCGGAAAACGCCCGGTGCGCTTTTTTGCCTCCAAGCTGATGAAATACGTTCTTCATTGTCAGCGCCTCATGCTGGACGCCGTGCGGACCGAACCATCCTTTTATGTGCCGGGCGGCTATGAACACCTGAAAGCGCTTGTCAACGGGTACATCGGTTACGGCGCAAAAATGGGTGAAGGCTGGCTTTTGACAGCTGAGATGCTGGAACTTATTGCCGACGGTGTGGGAAACATTGTTTGCGCGCAGCCGTTTGGTTGTCTGCCAAATCATGTCGTCGGAAAAGGCATGGTTCGCAGCATCAAAACCAAGCATCCGGAAGCGAATATTGTGGCGATCGATTACGACCCAGGCGCTACCAAGGTCAACCAGGAAAATCGCATTAAGCTCATGCTGGCGGTCGCCCGTTCCAAAATGGAAAAAGAGCATGCCAGCATGGCGGAAGACTGGGAAAATACCCCGCTGGTGCAGGACCCTCATCTTTCCGAATTGGGAGAAAAGGCAGTGCAAAACAGGGAGCAGGAGAAAACGCCTGCACTTTAAGGCTGTTCTTTTTGTAAAAAAAGTGGTATAATTTTTTTCTGCGCACCCACACTATCGGTGATAATAAAATAACCGAGGTGTGTGTATGCATTATAAACAGAATACCATTGAACCAAGCCGTGAACCTGAAAACCTGCCGGAACAGGAAGAGCAGGCCTCTTTCAGCGGCGAATCCCAGGCGGATGAGATTTTTCATTCCGGTTCGGTTACGGCGAAAGGGCGGCATTTAATCCATTGCTTGACAATCATCGGTCAGGTGGAGGGCCATTTCATCCTCCCGCCTCAGAACAAAACCACCAAGTATGAGCATGTGCTTCCGCAGTTGGTGGCCATTGAGGAGTCGGAAGAGATCAAAGGCCTTCTTGTGCTGCTCAACACCGTTGGCGGTGACGTGGAAGCGGGCCTTGCCATTGCTGAGCTTATTTCCGGCATGAAAAAGCCGACCGTTTCTCTGATTTTGGGCGGAGGGCATTCGATCGGCGTGCCGCTCGCGGTCAGCGCGAAGCACTCGTTTATTGTGCCGTCCGCTACCATGACGATCCATCCGGTGCGGATGAACGGGACCGTACTTGGCGTGCCGCAAACTCTTTCGTATTTTGAGAAGATGCAGGAGCGAATCGTCAAATTCGTGACGGCGAATTCTTCCATTACCGCCGAAACGTTTAAGCGGCTGATGATGCAGACCGGGGAACTGGTGATGGATGTCGGCACCGTTTTGGACGGTACCGCGGCAGTGGAATGCGGTTTGATCGATGAACTGGGTGATCTTTCACAGGCCATTGATTATCTGTATTCCATGATTGATGAAAATGAAAAGAAAAAACAGGATGGGGAGGAAGAAAATGTTTCACACCATTCTGAATCCTGACGAAGTATTCGCCGTTTTCCCGGACGGTGAATCGGTTGCGCAGGGAGAGATTATCTGCCGTGGTGGGCGTATTTTTGAAGGAACGAAATCAAACGGAAGGTTTGTGATCGGCCGTATGATTTCTACAGATCCTATGGATTATCTGGACCCACGGTATTTTCCGGGAAAATCAATTTTTTGACCATCTGCCAACAGGCAAATTTATTGACAGAATAGGATGAAACGAAAATGGGTATTTGGGACTCTATTATTCAGGCAATCGTACAGGGGCTGACCGAATTTCTGCCGGTTTCCAGTTCCGGGCACCTGTCACTTGCGCAGCATTTTATGGGTGTGAGCGGCGATTCGGCGGTTCTTTTTACAGTTGTACTCCATTTGGGTACCCTTCTTGCGGTATTTGTAGCTTATTACAAAACGATTTGGGATCTGGTGCTTGAAATCGGCCGGTCGGTCCGTGACATTTTTACCGGAAAGTTTCATTTTAAAGAGATGTCTGAAACCCGTCGGCTTCTTGTTATGCTCATTGTTGCCACGCTTCCTTTGGGCTTGTTTTACTTTATCAAAGACCCAATCGTCGGTATTTCGTCTGACGACAGCATTTTAATTGAGGGCTTCTGCTTCTTATATACCGGCGTCATCCTGTTCTTGTCTGACCGCTTCAGCAGCCGCGGCAGAAAGCAGGTTAAAGATATTAAAGCAAAAGACGCGCTTGTTATCGGTGTGTTTCAGGGAGTCGCTCTGCTTCCGGGCGTTTCCCGTTCCGGTTCCACCATTGCCGGTGGATTGTTCCGCGGGCTTACCCGCGCGACTGCGGTAAAATTTTCGTTTATCATGTCCATTCCTCCCATCTTGGCGGGTGCGTTGACTGAACTGATGGATTATGACAGTTCTGTTTCCAGTGTTGAACCGCTTTCGTTGATCGTAGGCTTCTTTGTTGCTGCGGTTGTTGGCTTTTTGGCGATCAAAATGGTTCGCTGGTTGGTTAAAACCGATAAATTCCGTATTTTTGCCTACTATACGCTGGCGCTTGGCGTAGTTGTTATTATCATTAGCATTATTGAAGCGGTAAACGGCTGCAACATCACCCAGCTGTTTGTCGCTTAACATTGAATGATTGTAAAAGAAGGAGAGAACATGGCAGCGAAATCTTCCGGTAAAAGGAAAACGACCGGCAAAACTGCCGCAAAACGGGGCCGTCCGGCTTCCCGTCAAACCAAAAAAGCCGAAAAGCGGTCCAACCAGGTCACAGCAATTGTTTATTTTGCACTTGGTGTTCTGGTGTTCTTTTTGAGCATCATAGACGGTGAAAACGTCTGGGGCGTTTGTCATGATGTTCTGTTTGGCTTGTTTGGCTTTACAGGATATATCATTGCACCGCTTTTCATTTACATAGCGATCTGCGCTTCGACCGACCGGCCAATCGGTGCGGTCAAACACAAAATTTGGCAAACCTTTTTGCTGCTTGTTTTGTTTTCTTCCCTTTTGCAGATTCTTTGCGTTGGCTCGGTTCCGGGGGATGGGTTTATTGACAAGTGGGTCGGCCTTTATGAAGATGGTGTGGCACTGCGCGGTGGTGGTATTGTTTCCGGTTTTATCGGCTGGCCTTTGCTTGCTGCCTGTGGGCAGACAGGTGCCGGTATCATTACCGGGTTGC
Source organism: uncultured Oscillospiraceae bacterium (assembly GCA_900552945.1). Lineage (GTDB taxonomy): Bacteria > Bacillota > Clostridia > Oscillospirales > Ruminococcaceae > Metaruminococcus_A > Metaruminococcus_A gallistercoris. The sequence continues at coordinate 4,197 of USBI01000044.1, read as the reverse complement.
TGATCTTCGTATTTTTAATGATTCTCACCGGCACTACACTGCATGGACTTTTGAGCGGTGTGGCAACACCGGTCAGAAAGATGAAAGAGGATTATGCGGAGCGGGTCGAACAGAAAGAATTGGCACGCGCTGAGCGAAGCGCCGCGCGTTTTGATATTGATGTTGACCTTGGGCCTACCGCGAAACCGTTAAACGGTGAGCCAATTTCGGTTCCGGATTTTTCAGGAAAAGAGCAGAAACCGGAAAAGAAGAAAAAAAGGTCTTCGCGCATTGATATTCCTTTGGATGATGCTCCCGAAAAACAGCAGCCTGCCGAAGAAAAGAAACCGTTTACCGTACACATCCCCGGTTTGGATGATGATGACCTTCCCTCCGGCGAGCCTGCCGCCAGTGCGGCAGATGTAAAAAACGCAGCGGAACATACAGCGGCACAGCCTTCCGAATCTTCTGAAGCGCAGGCGGCTGCGTCCCAGCCTGTAAACGAACCGATTGCTGCTGAAAAAATGCTGGTTCCGGATGCTGATTCTCAGCTCCATTTTGATACGAAAGAAGAGCCGGAAACCTATGTTTTTCCGCCAATCAGTCTATTGCGCGCTCCGAAGGCGGGTGCGAATGTGGATGCAAGCGCGGAGCTGAAAGCAAATGCGGAGCGTCTTGTTGATACTTTGAAAAGCTTTGGTGTCCAGACTCGTGTCATCAATGTCAGCCGCGGCCCGGCTGTGACCCGTTACGAACTTCAGCCGTCCGCCGGTGTAAAAATCAGCCGTATTACAGGCCTTGCGGATGATATCGCGCTGAATCTTGCGGCTGCGGGCGTGCGCATTGAGGCGCCAATCCCGAATAAGCCCGCTGTCGGCATTGAGGTGCCGAATAAGATCATTGATGTTGTCACCATGCGTGAAATCATCGATACGGATAAATTTTACGATGCGAAGTCCAAGCTTACTGTTGCCCTTGGCCGGGATATTGCCGGCAATGTGACCCTTGCCGATCTTGCCAAAATGCCGCATCTGCTGATCGCGGGTTCTACCGGTTCCGGTAAGTCGGTTTGTATCAACTCAATCATTATCAGCCTGTTGTATAAGGCGAAGCCGGATGAAGTCCGCCTGTTGATGATCGACCCGAAGGTAGTCGAACTTGGCGTGTACAACGGCATTCCGCATCTGCTCGTTCCGGTCGTGACCGACCCGCGTAAGGCGGCGGGCGCTCTTGGCTGGGCGGTAACGGAAATGCTCAAACGGTACAAGCTGTTTGCGGATAATTCGGTTCGTGACCTGGAAGGTTACAACAGCATTGCCGAAAATTCAGATGAACTTGAAAAACTGCCGCAGATCGTCATTATCATTGACGAGCTTGCCGACCTGATGATGGCGGCTCCCAATGAGGTGGAAGATTCCATCTGCCGTCTGGCACAGATGGCGCGCGCCGCGGGTATGCATCTTATCATCGCCACCCAGCGTCCGTCGGTGGATGTTATCACCGGCCTTATTAAAGCAAATATTCCAAGCCGTATTGCCTTTGCGGTCAGTTCGCAGGTGGATTCACGCACCATTTTGGATGGAAGCGGCGCGGAAAAACTGCTTGGTCGGGGTGATATGCTGTTTTATCCGGTCGGATTTCCAAAACCTTTGCGCGTACAGGGTTGCTTTGTAACTGAAAAAGAAGTGGAACAGGTCGTTGGATTTGTTAAGCATAAAGAAACGACCGAGTATGATCAGAAGGTCATTGACGAGATTGAAAAACAGGCGGTCGCTGAGAAAGGAAGCGGCGGTTCCGGCGGAGGCGGATTCGACGAGAAGGATGATATGCTGTCTGCAGCGATCGAATGTGTGATTGAAGCGGGACAGGCTTCGACTTCTTACCTGCAGCGCAGATTGAAGCTTGGCTATGCGCGTGCGGCACGTCTGATTGATGAAATGGAAGAGATGGGCATTGTCGGCCCGTTTGAGGGAAGTAAGCCGCGGCAGGTACTCATGACCCGTCAGCAGTGGCTGGAACGCAATATGAACAGGGACGAGGCCCAGTCGGAAGAATAGTTCACCGGGCTTTGGAAACGGCGCCGGGCGGCGCCGTGTTCTGTTTAGGAGGTTTTTTTATGGCAGGATTTTTACCCCTGACCAAACAGGAGATGAAAGAACGGGGAATCGACCAGTTCGATTTTATCTGCGTGACCGGCGACGGTTATGTCGATCACCCCAGTTTTGGCATCGCTATCATTTCTCGTGTATTGGAGGCACAGGGCTATACCGTGGGCATGATTGCCCAGCCGCATTACCATACCTTGGCCGATTTTGAACGGTTCGGTGCGCCGAAGTACGGCTTTTTTGTCAACGGCGGCAACATCGACTCGATGGTCGCCCATTATACATCCGCCAAAAAACTGCGCACGGACGATGCCTATTCTCCCGGAGGAAAAGCAGGGAAACGGCCGGACCGAGCGGTAATCGTTTACTGTAAGCAGATTCGCAAGGCGTTTGGGGATATTCCCATTGTCATCGGCGGACTGGAAGCGTCTTTGCGCCGGTTTGCCCATTACGATTATTGGGATGATGCGGTCCGTCCGTCCATTCTGGTGGATTCGGGCGCCGATCTTCTCACCTATGGCATGGGTGAGCTTCAGACCATTGAGATCGCAAAGCGGCTCGCGGCGGGAATCCCACCGGAAAAGATCACTGATATACGCGGCACCTGTTATCTCACCGAACCGAAAAATACGCCGCTCGGTGCCAAGGAGTGCCCGAACTTTGAACAGGTGAGCACTCGTAAGGACGCGTACGCTAAAGCCTGCAAAATCCAGATTACGGAACAGGACGAGGTGTACGGCCGTACGGTCATCCAGCGGCATGGAGGCCGGATGCTCGTGCAAAATCCGCCAATGCGCGTTCTCACCCAGCAGGAAATGGACTGGGTCTATTCATTGCCGTATATGCGCATGTATCACCCGAGCTATGAAAAACAGGGAGGTGTTCCCGCCATTGAAGAAGTGGAATTTTCCATCACCCATAACCGGGGATGCTTTGGGCACTGCAATTTCTGTTCGATCGCACTGCATCAGGGCAGAAAAATCACCTGCCGCAGTGAAGAGTCGGTTTTAAAGGAAGCGGAATCGTTTGTAAAAAATCCGCGGTTCAAAGGATATATTCACGATGTTGGCGGCCCGACTGCTAATTTCCGCCGTCCGTCCTGTGACAAACAGTTAGAGCATGGGCTCTGCCGTGAACGCAAGTGCCTTGCGCCGCAGCCCTGCGGACAGCTTGTTGCCGATCATACGGAATACCTTGACATGCTTCGCAAGCTCCGTGCCATCCCGGGAGTGAAGCGGGTGTTTATCCGCTCGGGAATCCGTTATGACTACCTGATGCAAGACCCAGACCCTTCGTTTATGCGGGAATTGGTTCAGTATCACGTCAGCGGGCAGCTCAAGGTCGCGCCGGAGCATTGTTCCGCCCGCGTGTTGGATGCCATGGGCAAGCCGCACATTGAGGTTTACCGCCAGTTTGCGGATCGGTTTTATCAGATTACCAAAGAGGTTGGAAAAGAGCAGTACCTTGTTCCTTATTTGATGTCCTCCCATCCGGGAAGCCGGCTGGAGGATGCCGTCGAACTTGCGCTGTTTTTGAAAGAGCATCATATGCGCCCGGAACAGGTGCAGGATTTTTATCCAACACCGGGTACCTTGTCCACCTGTATGTTTTATACTGGACTCAACCCCATGACGATGGAGGAAGTCTATGTACCCCGTACGGCGGAAGAAAAGGCAATGCAGCGGGCATTGCTTCAGTATTTCCGCCCGGCTAACCGTGAGCTGGTCATCAAAGCACTGCGGCTTGCGAAACGAACCGATCTCATCGGTACAGGACCAAACCGTCTTGTCCGTGAACTGCCGGATTTTTCAGACAAAGCGCGCCGCACGGTGAGCAAAGGGAAAAATCTTGGAAAACGCGCCGAACAGAAAGCAGTGGGGGCAATTCGGGAAAAGAATCAAAAACTCAAACAAAAGCATTCTGGTGCCAAAGCCGCCAAAAAAGGAAAGAAGACGCTAAAGCTGAGTGAAAAGGCTTCGGCGGCTGCAAAACGGAAAGGAAGCATGCATGGCAAGACGAAGAAGAAAAAGTAAGAAATTCGCAGGATTTTTCACAGCTGTTTTAATCCTGTCTCTTATACACATCTCCGAGCCCACGAGACCGGAGCCTATCT
>USBI01000043.1 GCA_900552945.1 uncultured Oscillospiraceae bacterium | reverse complement strand
TTTTTCGCTGCTCCCAAAACCTGAAATTTCTACTTGACTTTTGTTAGCAGGTCTTTTAAAGAGTATTTTGCGTTTTTCCATTTTTCGCAAAGACAAATGGAAAAGATACAAGCGCTATGCTATACTGTTTTAAAAGGAGGGTGTTTTATGAGCTTTTTAAAGTGGCCCAACAAGCTTTTTCGAGCCAAATCAGAACAATCGTCACAACATTTTCTTTCAAAAAAGGCAATTACAATCGCAGCAGGGGCACTGGCAGTCATTCTGCTGGCTGGCTGCGTTATATGGGTTTGCCTTCTGCAAAACAGCAATATTGCGGTTTCGGCAGAAGCAGGTACTTCTTCCACAAACGGAAGCATTTCTTCTGAAAGCGTGAGCAATTCTGCCAAACAGAGCACGGAGGAAAACAGTTCCAGTGAAAGCGAGGCCGAATCCTCCTTAGCAGAAACAGAGTTGGAAAGCTCAAGCTCTCTACCGGAACAAACGATTCCCGCCACGGCTTCGGTGAACGAATCTTCTTTCTCAGTACCGGCGGGATGTTCCCACACCTATATCAGCGAAACAATCCTTCCTACCTGTTTATCGGAGGGCTACACGACCCACACCTGTACAAAATGCGGGGAGAGCTTTACCGACTCATATACACCACCGCAGCACGATTACGAAAAATACGTCTGTGGCGTCTGCGGCGCACCGGACCCTGAGATCCCATATGATTCATTGTATGCCTGGATTATATTGAACATGCCGTTTGATGACGCTGGACGTTACCGCGAGTGGCGTTATACAGAAGGAGACTGGAGCTACAGTATTTATTGCGACGAATATTATTCCGGGCCGATTTGTTTTGAGGGTTATAATTCTTCAACGGACGAATATATTTCTCTCAGTTTTACTCAAGACGGACCCGCCTCCCTTTATTACAGCATTCCTTCGGCTTACGGCCGGCTTGTCACAAAAAAATCGTCAGTCACCCCTTCTATGGACTTTCCGCTGGATTACTTTTACACGCGGGAAGGTTGGGAGGACACAGGTTTAACAGAGGCAGACTTTACCCGCATGTTTTATGAAAAAGCCAACCAATTAATGACCGTGGTTGAAACCAAAATGCTCTCTCCCCGGCTCGGCTTTCATGTGAGTATGCTTGGTTTTAACTCTTATTAAACCATCGACTGTAAAAACAGTTCATTCTTGCACTTTCACCCATAATACAGTATAATTTTCATATTGGGATGGAAACACAGCGAAGGAGCTTCACCCCAGAAGCGTCTTCGCTGTTGTGTTTTTCATTATGATTTTGACAAGTTCCAGGAGATGATACCCTTTGGCACAACCCAGCAACAACCTCGGCACCGCGCCCATCGGAAAGCTCATGTTCAAACTGGCCGCTCCGGCTATCGTGGCGCAAATCATCAACGCACTGTACAACATTGTAGACCGTATTTACATCGGTAATATTGAAGGGATTGGCAAAACGGCGCTGACCGGCGTTGGTCTGACCTTCCCAGTCATCATCCTCATTTCGGCGTTTGCCGTGCTCATCGGCATGGGCGGCGCCCCTATCGCGGCCATCCGCATGGGTGAAAAGGACAACGATACAGCGGAAACCATCATGGGCAACTGCTTAACGCTGCTTGTCGGAATCGAGCTAGTACTGACCGCATTCTTCCTCGTTTTCAAGCGCCCTTTGCTTTATATGTTCGGCGCGAGCGATGACACCATTGTTTACGCAGAAAACTACCTTACCATTTACGTGTCCGGCACACTGTTCGTTCAGCTGGCGCTGGGGCTCAACTGTTTTATCACCACACAGGGATTTTCAACCATCGGCATGCTCAGCGTTCTCATCGGCGCGGTGCTGAACATTGCGCTCGACCCGGTGTTTATCTTTGCACTCGGCATGGGTGTGGAAGGCGCGGCGATTGCTACCGTCATTTCGCAGGCCTGCTCCGCTGCGTTCGTTGTGGGCTTCCTGTTAAGCAGAAAAAGCATCCTGCGGTTCCGGCTGCGCAATCTGAAAATACGCTGGAAACTGGTCGCTCCGGCACTGGCTCTCGGCCTTTCCCCTTTCATCATGCAGTCGACCGAAAGTTTGGTCAACATCACGTTAAATGCTTCTTTGCAGCATTACGGCGGAGACCTTTACGTTGGAGCCATGACCATCATCGGCAGCGTAATGCAGATGTTCATGCTTCCTCTGCAGGGGCTTACCCAGGGCGCACAGCCGATTATGAGCTACAACTTCGGCGCGCGGCAGTTTGACCGGGTAAAACGCACCTTCCGTTTGCTTATTACCTGCTGTCTCATCTTTTCCTGCTCCATCTGCTTGTTTATTGAGCTGTTTCCACAGGTGGTCATCAGCCTGTTTAACAGCGACCCGGAGCTGGTGGATGTCACGGTCGTATGCATGCGCATTTATGTAGCAGGCATTTGGGCCATGGGCGCGCAAACTGCCTGCCAGCAATCGTTTGTGGCCATCGGGCAGGCGAAAATTTCCATCTTCCTCGCTCTGCTGCGAAAAATCATTCTGCTCATTCCGCTGGCGCTTATCCTTCCGCTGTTTATGGGGACCTACGGCGTATTCACGGCGGAACCCATTGCCGACCTTGGCGCCGCGACAACGACAAGCATTATGTTTGCCATCTTCTTCAAACGATTCCTTCAGAAAAAGGCAAACGAAGCAATCCCGGCGGATGCGCAGTAAGCACCCGCTGTACAAGTTACAACAGGAGGTATTACCATGGCTAACATCTGGCACGATGTATCCCCCGAACGCATTCAGGCGACTGATTTTTTGAGTGTAATTGAAATTCAAAAGGGAAGCAAAAACAAATATGAGCTGGACAAGGAAACCGGTTATCTCATCCTCGACCGCATCCTATACACCTCTACCCACTACCCGGCAAACTACGGCTTTATCCCCCGCACACTGGCGGATGACGGCGACCCGCTGGACGTTTTGGTCCTCTGCTCTGAACCGGTCGTACCGCTCACGCTGGTGCGCTGCTTCCCCATCGGGGTGATCTCCATGATTGACAACGGTCATAGGGACGAAAAAATCATTGCCATCCCGTTTGGTGATCCAACCTATAAAGATCACAAAAACATCGACGAACTGCCCTGCCATATTTTTGATGAGATGCGGCACTTCTTTTCGGTTTACAAATCACTGGAAGGAAAAGAAACCGCGGTCGACGAGGTACAGGGGCGAGACGCCGCTCTCGCCATCATCAATGAAGCATTGCAAAACTACAAGGAAAAGTACAGATGCGAACGGTTCTGATGCATCTATTCTCCCAAAAAACAAAATTAAAAGCGCTTTGCCTCTTGAGCAAAGCGCTTTTTTCATTTTATACGGCAGACCATTTATCTTTGCCTTGATTTTAATACCCCAGTTCTTCTCCAACCAGGATGACCTTGATGCGGTTTTTCTTCCGTTGCATGGAAGAAACCACATAGTTGCAGCAGATACGCCCCACCGAATCACATCCGGCGGCGAGTGTACGGCCATTGCCCTGCGTACAGGAAACACACTCACCTGCTGAGCGGCAGTAAACGTCACAGTTGAGGCGGACCGCATTGGCAGGCGCGGCGACCTTTTTCACCCGAAGGATGGCCTCGTCCAAATCGGCGACAATTTTATTATATCCTACCACCATAATGACCGATTTCGGTCCGTACAAAATTGCGGCGACCCGGTTGGAATTCCCGTCCACATTAAACAGCTCGCCATTCTCAGTTACTGCGTTGGAAGAAGCAATGTAAGCGTCCGCCGAAAACGCCTGATGATAGATTTCGTCAATCTCCTCCTGCGTGATCCCGGGGCGGTTCCGGTCAAGGAAACGATAGTCTCCATTTGTAAGCAGCTTCTTCAAGCCGGATTCTTCCATCGTCATGGTTCCCCCGGCGGTGACAACATCACCCTTCTGCAAAAGGGAGCGAACGATCTCTACCGCTTGAGCGCTGTCATGCGCGTAAAAAGGCTGCATATTGTGCCGTTCTAAGTTTTTCATTGTTTTGCGGATACGTAGTTCCATGATTGTTTTTTGATGCTGATCCATTGCACAGTCTCCTCTCGTGTAACATGCATTCCGTTTTATGCGCGGCATTCAGCCTCACATGATTTATGGCGGCTGCCTGTCGGGCTCTGTCTTTATGATACGTTACAAGGCTGAAGTTGTCAAACGGCAAAAATATTTGAAAAACCGCTTGACATTTCTAAAAAAACATATATAATCTTAATTAGTAAATATTATCAATAAGGATACAGTTTTATGAAAATAGAACGTAATACAGTACAACGGCAGTTAGTTTATCATGCTGCATATAAGCTCGGCGGGCATCCAACAGCGGATGCGGTCTATGAAACCGTTGTGAAAAAGCATCCTTCCATCAGCAAGGGAACTGTCTACCGAAACCTGAATCGGCTTTCTGAAAACGGACTGCTTCGCAGGATTCAGCTTCCCAACAACGCGGATCGGTTTGACTTGGATGTAAAAAAGCACTGCCATATTACCTGCACCGAATGCGGTCGATTTGACGACCTAAATGAGCAATATTTGAACGATGTGATCAAAGCGGTGGAGCAGCAAACCGGTTATGAACTGGATCCGCACGGACTGGTCTTCAGCGGAATCTGCCCCGACTGCCGAAAAAAAAGTTGTAAGCGGCAAACAGCCGACGCAGAATAAATCAAACAAAAAGGAGAATGAACATGAGCAAAAATTTAAAAGGAACCAAAACCGAAGCAAACCTGATGGCCGCGTTTGCAGGCGAATCCCAGGCGAGAAACAAATATACCTACTATGCATCCAAAGCGAAAAAAGAAGGATATGAGCAGATCGCAGCGCTGTTTTTAGAGACCGCTAACAACGAAAAAGAACACGCGAAAATCTGGTTCAAACTGCTGCATGACGGCATCGCTGATACAGCAACCAACCTGCTGGACGCTGCGGAAGGCGAAAATTACGAATGGACCGACATGTACTCCACCTTCGCGAAAGAGGCAAGAGAAGAAGGCTTTGATGACATCGCGTTCCTGTTCGAAGGGGTCGCGAAAATTGAAAAAGAGCATGAAGAGCGTTACCGTGCACTGCTCAAAAACGTCAAAGACGGCCTTGTCTTCTCCAGAGACGGCGACCAGATCTGGCAGTGCTCCAACTGCGGCCACATTGTTGTGGGCAAAAAAGCTCCGGAAGTTTGCCCGGTATGCGCACATCCGCAGGCATATTTCCAGATTCAGGCAAAAAATTATTAATTGTGCAAAAAAGGACGGGTATGTACCCGTCCTTTTTTATAATGGCGCAACAGCAAAATCCCTTCCGTTACAAAACAACAACCTTTATGACACAGCAGTTCGACCGGTAATTTCGGCTGTTCCAAACGTTAAAAAAGCGGGTTTACTGCCCGCTTTTTGATTTGATTATTGATTGGATTTATCCTTTTTATGATCCGCCGCACAGTCAGGACAAAGCCCGGTAAATTCCAGCCGGTGCCCGGTGATCTGAAAGCCGGTGCTTTCCTCAAGAGAACGCGCCATCTGTTCCACCGGGCAGAGTTCGACCGGTATACTTCGGTGACAGCAGGTGCAGACAAGCCGATGGGTATGCTGTTCCTGCACCAACTTGTAATAGACCTTTCCGTCCTGATACACGGTCTTTTGCAGCAAACGATGTTCCGCCATCTGATTCAGGGCGCGGTAAACGGTTGAAAGATCAGCCGGGACACTGCCATCCAGCGCGGCGGCGACCGATTCCGCCGTCATCGGCTGGCCGCATGAGAGTACACGAAGCATCGCCTGACGGCGGGGTGTCTGCTTTAATCCTGCCTGTTTGAGCAGCTGTGCACAATCCACACGATCACCCCTTTAAAACAGTTGGATGATAAGGCCGGACAATACCCCGACCAGATACAAACTGACAATGATAAATAAATTCTGACGCCAGTTGCGGTTGACCCGAAGCAGAACAGCGATGCCAACTCCCGCGCTGGTACAAAGCCCCGCAACCGCGGCTCCGAAACTGATGCTTCCTGACAGGTACAGCTCGGTCAAAAGGACCGAACCGGCGCAGTTGGGGATAAAACCCAGCAGGCCCGCAATCAGCGGCTGGAACACACTGCCGTTGAGCAGCAGCGACGCGATGCGGTCTTCGCCGACCCACTCAACCCCCAGAGTGAGCACAAACAGCACGACTAAAATAAACCCGAACACTTCCAGTGTATGCCGCAGTGCCGAACGAAAAATACCGTGCTCACAGTGACAATGCTCATGGTCACACAGTTCATGGATGCTCGCCTGTGCCGAGGTGTGTTCCGGCTTTAAAAACAGCTTTGCCGCTCCTTCTACCGCAAAGCCGGCGACGATGGCGATGACTACCTTGAGCCCCAGAAGCAGGAACATGGTGGGATACGCTTCCGGGTGTGCAAGCATGAGCGGAATGGCTTCATCTGATGTGGAAAGAAACACTGCTACCAGCGTTCCAATGCGAATGACCCGCCCTGCGTACAGATTGGCTGCGGCAACCGAAAACCCACATTGAGGCACACAACCGACGAGCGCGCCGCCAACCGGCCCAAGTTTATTGGAGCTGAGCAGCCGCTCCAGCTTGGTTGCGGAACGATGCTCGATATATTCCAAAAGCAGGTAAGCAACAAACAAAAACGGAAGCATTTTGAGCGCATCTTCCAACGTATGGATCAATGCGTGCCAAACGACTTCCTGCAAAAATTCCCACATGGGCGGTCCTCCAAACGCAAATGATTTGCATTTATTGTACGCTTCGTCAGACGGTTTGTCAATCGCATCCTGTCAGAAGAACAATTTTTTTATTTTACCTTCACAAGTATTTACTTTTAAAAACATCTCGCTATAATAAAGCTGAACACAAAACAGAAAGGATCTTTCACCATGTTCAAAACAAACGCAACACTGGATACAAAGCAAACCAAGCAGACCATTGACGGCATTGGCGCATGCGGCGCGTTCCATCAAGGTCACCACATTGAACAGATTAAAAACGAAAGCACTCGCAACGCGATCATGGACCTTCTCTTTTCCAAAGAAAACGGAATCGGGCTTTCCATTCTGCGCAGTATTGTAGGCGATTCCGGTGAATGGGGCAACGAACTGGACGGACCGATCCCTTCCATTGAACCGGAAAAAGGTGTATTCAACTTCACTACAGACGACCAGCTCTGGTTCATGAAAGAAGCCCAAAAACGTGGCTGTGACCGGTTTTTCAGCACGGTATGGAGCCCACCGGCCTGGATGAAAACAAACGGCTCGGTCATTGGCGGCAGTCTGAAAGCCTCCTGTTATCAGGATTTTGCCGAATACCTCGCGGCCTACATTAAAGGCTACAAAGAACATCATGGCATCGAAATGACCGCCATCTCCCCGTCCAACGAACCGGACCTGCTTATCTTCTACTCTTCCTGTATCTGGACCGGAGACCAGTACGGCGATTTTCTGAAAAATTACCTCAAACCGGAGTTTGAGCGCCAGGGAATCACCACACCGGTCGTGGCACCCGAACTGGTGGAATGCAGCGAAAAGGCCATTGCGGGGCACCGCGGGCTGGGTTACAAGTCTCTGTTTGAGGATGATGAGGCGATGGACGCGGTCGGCATCATCGGCATGCATTTCTATGAAGAAAGCAAAGCGGTTCCGCTCAAAGACGAATACCGCCGCGGAAAACCCTTCTGGATGACCGAATACTGCGAGCTCGCCAAAGAGGATTTCGTTGCCGACAACGGTATGCGCAGCGGCTTGAAGATTGCCGAAAGCATCCATGACTTCTTTGTTTCCGCAGAAGGAAATGCGTACATTCTCTTCTGGGCCACCCTGGCAGACGCCAAAAACGGAAACGGCGCTCTTGTGTATCTTGACCGTGAAACCGAAGAATACACCGTCTGCAAACGTGCCTATACCGTTGGAAACTTCAGCCGGTTCGTTCGTCCGGACGCTGTCCGCCTTGCAATCACCGAAACACCTGTGGAAGGTGTCTCTCTTTCCGCTTACCGCAATGCCGACGGAAGCTATGCGGTCGTTGCCCTCAACCGACTTTCCCAATCCTGCCAGATTACAGTAAAAACAGACGCCGTGCTCGGTGAACTGATTCCTTACTGCACCTGTGAAAACGAGTCGCTGAATGCGCATCCGGCGGTCAAACCAAACGAGGACGGAAGCTACACCCTTCTGCTCAAGCCATGCAGTGTAACCACTTTCGTTTCGAAAGCTGATACACTCAAATAATTTTCTGAATCACAAAACCTCCGCCTGTTAAAACAGGCGGAGGTTTTCCGGTATAGAGCATTAATTTAAAACAAGAATTGTAATACCGTCGTTCAAGCCGACTACTTTGGAACGGATGCGCGGGTGCCGAAGCCCTTTACGGACCATATCCCGCAGAACAGTGCCGGACGTACACCCGTGAATGATGGTGACTTCTTTAATGCTTCCGTTGGCGCGGGAAAGAAACTGCTCAATATGGCGGCGCGCTTCCTCCTTGTGCATGTTGTGCACGTCTATTTCCGCTTTCTGGTTGCTGATATAACGGATCATTTTTCCGCCTCCCCGCCAATGTAGGTAAACCGGCGGAAAACACCGCCGTCCCGCTCCACTGTCTCGTTCCACATGGAGGCCGGGCGAATCCATACGCCATATTCCCCATAAAGCGCACGATAAACAACATAATCTTCCAGCGTTTCACTGTGTTTTGCAAGGGCGAGCACTTCATACTCGCCGCCCTTAAAGTGGCGGTAACGGCCCAACCGGATCTCTTCCACCCAAAACAGCCCCTTCCAAACCGGTTTTCTTTTCATTTTAATCCCACAGCGGCAGGATTGCAAGACGTTTCCTTTCTCAATTCGAATTCTCCGGCTTCATACAAGCGTTCTATCCCCGCTGAATCATCGGAATGCCTTATTGTTTCTTTCTCATCGATTGAGTGGACGGCAGCTTTACGGTTAAAAACCTGCTGTTTTTACGCTTGCGCCCAGCGGGGAAAGCGGTTATAATAAGAAAAAGTTTATATTCAAGACGGAGGAATTCAATATGAGCAATCCCATTGTGACGATAAAGACCGGCGCGGGGAACATCATCAAAGCGGAGCTTTACCCGGAAATTGCCCCCAACACGGTCAAAAACTTCATCTCTCTCATCCAGAAAGGCTTTTATAACGGGCTGATTTTCCACCGGGTTATCCCCGGTTTCATGATTCAGGGCGGCGACCCGGAAGGGACCGGAATGGGCGGCCCGGATTACAGCATCAAAGGCGAATTTGCCATGAACGGCTTTAACAATCCGCTGCGTCACACCACCGGTGTTCTGTCGATGGCGCGTTCCATGCGTCCGGACAGCGCAGGGTCCCAGTTCTTCATCATGGCGGCGGATGCTCCGCATCTGGACGGGCAGTACGCTGCATTCGGCAAGGTGACCGAAGGGATCGACGAGGTCCAGCGCATCGTCAACGTCAAACGGGACTACATGGACAAGCCTCTTGAGGACGAAGTCATGGAAGAAGTCACCGTTGAGACTTTCGGCGTTGATTACGGTGAGCCGGAAACCCTGTAATTTTTTGAAGCACCAAAAAAGGCACGCTTCCTTTTGGAAGTGTGCCTTTTCCTTTAAAATCATCACTGCCGCTCTGCCGTTTTGCCGTACTGAACAAGCACTGCGTCAAGCTGCCGTGCAAACTGCTCTCTCACGCTGTCCGGCGAAAGGATCTCCGCCCGCGAACCGAACTGGAACAGCCAGCCGAAAAAGGTGGGACTGACCGATACCTGCACCCGCACGGAAAAAGAGTGTTCATCCATTTGCTCGGTCAACAGGTCTTTTCCGAACCGGTCCAGCACCACACCGATGAGCGAATTATCAAACCGCAGACGAACTGCCTGTTCCTCTCCCCCATACATATTGAAGACCCGGCGGGAGTAATCCTCCAGACTGAAGCCCTTGGGCATGGGAAGCCGGGGAGCATCGGTCACGGTGATGCTCTCCATCTTATCCACTCGAAAATGAACGGGCTTTTCATATTTTTCATAATAGGCCACCAGATAATAGTTTTCATCGTCCCAGAGCAGCGCGTACGGGCTCGCCGTACGAAGGGCTCCGTCATCCCGGTAGACCTTCTGCTTTTGAAGCCCGTAATCGAAATAGCGAAAGGTGATCTGCCGTTCGGACGAAATGGCTTCGTGGATGGCGTCCACGTTATAGTACACCTGCTGGTTGTCCGTTTTGCTGCGGTTTGCTACGATGACCTGCCGGTGAAGCTGCCGGGCATTATAAACGCTGGTGAGGCTTTCCAGTTTCTTCATAAGCTCCCGGGATTTTTCTTCGGTGATGACCTTTGAGGATGCGACCGCGTCCACAAGGAGCTTGAGCTGCGGCAGCTCAAAGGTTCGGTTCGCCACAAAATAGCCGTACTGTTTAGCATGGTGGGTGACGATATCAAGCCCGAACAGAGACAGCGCTTCCATGTCGCTGTAAAGCGACTTCCGCTCCGCCGAAACGCCGTAATCAGCAAGCGCCTCAATGAGCTGCGCTGTCGTAAGCGGATGCTCTTCGTCCGTGCGCTCTAAAAAAATCTTCGCAAGATAAAGAAGCTTTAATTTCTGATTTGCCGACTTTGCCAAAAAATCCCCACCCAAATCATTTTCTTTGATTGTAACACATTCGCCGCCTGTAACACAAGCAAGCCCCCCACCCATTGCATTTTCAAAACAGAACCGTTATAATGAACTCATACGAAACCATCATCCAACCAACATCACAACACGTGCCGCTCTGCGGTACAAACGGAGGGAAAAACATGCGATTCAAACAATTCGGAAGCACTGACATGAAGGTTTCAGAAATCAGCCTCGGCACATGGGCATACGGCAACGATTTCTGGGGTCAGGTGGACGATGCAAACTCCATCGCCACCATTGAAAAAGCCATCGACTGCGGCATCAATCTCATCGACACCGCGCCAGGTTACGGTGACGGCCATGCAGAGGAAGTCGTTGGAAAAGCCATCCGCGGCAAGCGTGACAAGGTGTTCATCACCACCAAATGCGGCATCTTCCATGAAGGGCCGGACAAACACGTTGTCAAACGGCTGACGCCGGAGAGCATCTTCAAAGAGGTGGATGATTCCCGCCGCAGACTGGGTGTGGACGTCATCGACGTTTACCTGCTCCACTGGCCGGATATCAACACCCCGCTGGAAGCAACGGCAGAGGCCATTGCCAAAGTCAAAGAAAGCGGAAAAATTAAATACTTCGGTGTTTCCAACTTCACCATTGACCAAATCGAAGTCATCGAAAAATTTGTCAATGTTGACGTTTTGGAGCCGGAATATTCGCTCATCTTCCGCGACCGGCTGGAGATCATGCAGTACTGTGAAAAACGCGGCAAAGCGGTCATGGTATATGGCGGACTGGCGGGCGGACTGCTGACCGGAAAATTCAAAGAGATTCCAAAATTTGAGGAAGGCGACCACCGTGCGCGGTTCTACCCCTTCTTCCAGGAGCCGGAATGGTCCAAATACCGTGCTCTGCTGGATAAATTGGAAGAAATCGCCGCAGGTTACGGAAAACCGGTTTCCCAGCTTGCCATCAATTACCTGGCGCAGAAATCGTTCGTTTCCAACGTAATTGTCGGCGCGAAACGTCCTGACCAGATTGAAGAAAACGCGAAGACCATGGAGTGGAAACTTTCCGACAGCGATATGGAACAGATCGAAACATATTACCAAGAGTTGATTTTGAAGTAAATAATACAATTTCCTTTCCTCCCCGGAAAGGTTCTCTCAAACAAATAAAAAACAGCCGTAAGGATTTGCTCCTTACGGCTGTTTTTATTGATTCCGCATTTGTTTTTTCTGTTTCATCCGTTCTTCCCGCTCCAGTTCCTTTTGTGACGCCTTACGGTACGGGCTGCCACAGGAAGGGCAGGTATAAAAAGAAACGCTCAGACGGCTTCCGCAGGATGAGCAGGTCCACTTGGCCTCCTCCTGTTTCAAAAACGCGTCCATCCCCTGCTGTTCGATTTTTCGCAGATTGTCAATCACGCTGAGAAAGCCACAAGTCTTTTCCCAGTAACGGCGGTCAAAATCCCGCAGGCGGCGGCAGGGCAGCGCCGTACAGCCGGCACAAAGCTCCGGATTGGTCTTAGACGGTTTGGCGCAGTTTTTCAGAGTACAGGTCTTGCTTTTCAGGTTTGTCTCAAACCGGCAGCCTTTGCATCCGTCTTTCTTTTTCTGGCACTGACGGCAAACCGCGCAGTTGATTCCGCAAGGGGCGATGAGAGATTTCTCCACTGTTATGACTCCTTTCTCAAATGAAACAAGCGCCGCAAGAACAATCGTTATTGGGCAGCTGAGCCATCCAATCTCAATTTTATCAATCAGGCGTGGTACTCCCAGCCCTCGTCACCGGTGTAAATCATAAGCTTAGTCATGCCGCCATCCACAGTGATGTTTTCCCCGTTGACAAAGCTGTTTGCCGGGTCGCAGAGGAACAGGGCCGCGCGGGCGATATCCTCCGGAACGCCGACCCGTCCGGACGGGTGCTGTGCCACATCCGCCACCGTATAATCCGGGGTATAATGCTCTTCATGGTAACTGCCGGTGTCAATCCAACCGGGGCTGATGGAATTCACCCGCACCCGTCCGGACAGGCTGACCGCCAGCGCATGGGTCAGCGCCAGGATACCGCCTTTGGCTGCGGTATAGCTTTCCGTATCCGGCTGAGACATGAACGCACGGGTGGACGCAATGTTGACGATGGCCGCATCCTCTGAAAAAGACGGGAGGAGCAGCTGGGTCAGCCGGTACGGCGCGCTGACTCCCACCCGGAGGATGTAGTTAAAATCCTCATAAGTGCAGCCGGAAAGGATGCCGCGGTTGCTTATACAGGCGTTGTTGATGAGAAAATCCACCCCGCCGTACGCCTCACCAAGAACATCGGCAAAGGTTTCCAACGCTTTTTCTTCCGCCACATCGCCGTGGTAAAAAAGGTGTTTGCCGCCGTTTAACACCTTCAGCCGTTCCAGTGTTTCCCGGCCGGCGCGTTCATCCCGGTCAATAAACGCGACCACCGCTCCCTTGCGGGCGAAGCTCTCAGCGATGCAACGCCCAATGCCGAGCGCTCCGCCGGTGATGACACAAACTCTTCCTTCAAACTTCATCGGTAGACCCCCTTTGACGGCGGGCAAGCGCTTCCTGCTTTGAGAATACACAGCCGCAGTAATCCTGCCGGTAAAGGCCGTATTCGTGCGACAGCTCGGTGGAGCGCTTGTAGCCGTTTTTCTTTTTAAAGTCGGATACCAGATAAGGCACGCCGATTTCCTGTGCCGCGGCCTCTCCCTCTTCCACCAGTTTGTCCGCCTTTTTCATGGGGCTGATGGAAAGGGTGGTGGTAAAATAATCAAACCCGCCGGCGCGCGCCGCTTCAGCCGCCGCCTGCAGCCGGAGCCGGTAGCAGGCAAAACAGCGTTCTCCGCCTTCGGGAATCTGCTCCAGCCCGCGGACCGCGTTGTAAAACCGCTGAGGGTCATACTCCCCCTCCAGAAAAGAAACGGGATGGACAAACTCCATTTCCGCAATCAGCCGCTTCTGCTCTTCCACCCGGCGGCGATACTCTTCTTCCGGCGAAATATTGGGGTTATCATAAAAAATCGTAATCGAAAAATAACGGGACAGATATTCCAGCACATAACTGCTGCAGGGTGCACAACAGCTGTGCAGCAGGAGCGACGGGACCCGCCCTTCCCGCTCAAGCTGTTCGAGCAGCCGGTCGAGTTCCCGCTGGTAATTCCGGTTCAAACCGAACGCCTCCTTCTTGCTACGCGGGCAGGAACGGGTAGATGCAAAGCCCGAGCACACCTGCGCCCAGCATGACATAAATGGGGTTGAGCTTAAACTTGCGCAGCACAAACAGCGCGACCGCGAAAATGCCAACCGCCACCCAATCGATTTTATCAATCGCAAAGCTCCATAGGGTGTCACCGCCCCAGAGCGCCAGAATCATAATCCCCATACCGGATGACGCGATGAGCGAAACAACCGCGGGGCGCAGACCGCTGAGCGCGCCCTGAATCATGGAAAGGCCGCGGTATTTGTAATACAGGTACGCCAGAATCAACACGATGATGCAGGAAGGCAGCACGCACCCCAGGGTAGCGACCACAGCGCCGCCTACGCCCGCGATCCGCATGCCGACAAAGGTGGATGCGTTAATGGCGATCGGCCCCGGTGTCATCTGCGAGATGGTGATGATATCGACAAATTCCGTCATATTGAGCCAGCCGTGCAGGTCGACCACCTGAGTCTGGATGAGCGGAAGCGCCGCGTAACCGCCGCCGAAGCTGAACAGGCCAATCTGGAAAAAGCTCCAGAGAAGTTCCAGGTAAACCATTACCGTTCTCCTCCTTTCGCTTTCGCTCGTCTGCCGCGAATGATGGTAGCAACAATCCCCACCAAAGCACAAGCGAGGATAACAAAGACTACATTGACTTCAAAGAAGTAGGAGACAATGAACGAACCAATCATAATACAGTAAGACAGCACGCTTTTTTCTTTACCCACGTTAATGGCCATTTTAACCACCGCGTCTACAATCACCGCGGCAACACCCGCCTGCATGCCCTTCATTACTGTCGCGACGATGTAATTGTCACGAAACGCCTGATAAAAAAACGAAATGATAGAAATGATGACAAACGGCGGCAAAACGGTGCCGAGCATACTGACAAGCGCTCCCAGCACGCCTCCCAGCCGGTATCCGATCATAATGGACGCATTGACCGCAATGGGCCCCGGAGCCGACTGCGCAACCGCAACCAGATCCAGCATTTCCTTTTCGTCAATCCAACCGTACTGAATGACAAATTTTTTCTGCATCAGCGGGACAATGACATATCCTCCGCCAAAAGTGAACGCGCTCAGCGTAAAGGTGGAAAGAAATATTTTCCAGTACAGCTTTGGCGTGCGTTTGAGTGATCTTTCCTGTTCCATACTGCCTCCAGTCTTTGTTTTCATAATGTCAGGGTTTATTTTTTGCGATAACCGGTTTGAAAATCCACCAGATTCTCAAACGGTTCGCCGTTTAACAGATGGGTGAGATTGCGCTCAAAAATGCCGACGATGTAATCAAGCGTCAGTTCCAGATGGAACCCGCCCGCGGCGTGCGGGGTAATGAGCAGGTTCGGAATCTTCCACATGCGGTGTTCGGGCGGGAGCGGCTCCGGCTCGGTCACATCCAGCGCGGCGCCCCAGAGTTTTCCCTGTTCCATGGCGTCACAGAGCGCCTCTCCGTCTACCGCCGAACCGCGTCCTACGTTGATGAGGACCGCATCATCTTTCATGAGGGACAGCGCGTGTTGATCGATGATATGGCGGGTTTCCGGCGTGCCGGGCAGGCTCATGGCAACGACGTCCGCGCGTGGGAGAAGAGAATCCAGTTCGGAAACCAGATGGACTTCATCGTAACAGGAAGGAAGTTCCCCCTCCGTACGGCGCACGCCGATGACATATGCGCCCTGTCTCTTATACACATCTGACGCTGC
>USBI01000042.1 GCA_900552945.1 uncultured Oscillospiraceae bacterium | reverse complement strand
ATAAGAGACAGGCATTACGGTGCTCACCGGGCGGCTGGACGCAGAAGAGATGGTGGGTTTGTTCCGGCGGGAAGGTTATCTTCTTGCGGTGGATGCGACCCACCCGTACGCAACGGCTGTCTCGAAGAATATCCGCTTTGCCTGCCGTGAAGCGAATATTCCTCTGCTGCGGTTGGTGCGGGAAAAACAGGCGGCAGATGGCGCTGTGACCTGCAAGAATGCGCAGGAGGCGGCGGCATATTTGAAAGAGAAGCCGGGAAATATCCTGCTGACGACCGGCAGCAAGGAATTGGAACCGTATACACATATTCCGGACTATGCAGACCGGGTGTTTGTGCGGGTGCTCCCCACAGTGGAGGCGCTTGAAAAATGTCTGTCACTCGGCTTCCATCCGTCGCATATCATCGCCATGCAGGGACCGTTTGGAAAAGAGCTCAACGAAGCCATCTTCCGGCAATTTGATATCCGCCTGACGGTGACCAAGGACGGGGGCGCGGCCGCCCGCTTTGAAGAGAAACTGGAAGCCGCAAGGGCGTGTGGCGTTCAAACGGTCGTTCTCGCGCGCCCGGAGGAGGACGGCCTTTCCGAACAGGCAATATATGAAAAAATTGTTGGATTACTGGAGGAACAAGCATGAAGGTCACGCTGGTCGGCATTGGCATGGGAAATCCGGATACCCTCACGGTCAAAGGGCTTCGCGCGTTGGAACGCGCTTCGGTCATTGTGGGCGCCGGGCGGATGCTTTCCGCTCTTCCCGAAACCTGTACCCAAAACCGCGTTTCGCTCATCCGCGCGGAAGAGATTGCCGAATACCTAAAGACTTGTGGTCTGCCGGATGCCTGTGTGGCGTTCAGCGGTGACACCGGCTTTTACAGCGGCGCTTCCACCCTCCGCCCGCTGCTGGAACCGTTTTGTGAGGTGGAGACCCTGTGCGGTATCACGACCGTGCAGTACCTTTCATCCCGGTGTGGCATCCCGTGGCAGGACGCACATCTGGTGAGCGCGCACGGCAGAGCATGTGACCCGGTAGCTGAACTGCTCGGTCATCCCTCCTGTTTCTTTTTGACGGATGGGCAGATGACGCCGAAGAAAATCTGCACCCTGCTGTGTGAGGCGGGGCTGGGTGAAACAAGAGTGATTGTGGGAGAGCGGCTTTCCTACCCGGAAGAGCAGGTGTGGGACGGTACCGCACAGGAGCTTTCCGGGCGGGAATACGTCTCGCTCAGCGCCGTATGGGCATTTGTCGGAGAAAACCTCTCCGCCTCCCGCTGTGCCCACGGCCTGCCGGATGAATGCTTCATCCGCGGCGGCACCCCCATGACCAAACAGGAGGTGCGCAGTGTCGTGCTTTCCAAGCTGGGCATCGGTGAGCGGGATACTCTGTGGGATGTCGGCGCAGGCACCGGTTCAGTCTCGGTGGAGATGGCGCTGCTCGCACGGCGTGGCCGGGTGTATGCCATTGAGCGGGATGAAGAAGCGCTTTCGCTCATCCGGCAGAACAAAGAGAAATTTTCTCTTCCAAACCTGACTGTGGTGGAAGGAAGCGCACCGCAGGCATTGCAGGAACTTCCTGCGCCGGACGCTGTGTTCCTAGGCGGAACGGGCGGCAGCATGGAAGTGTCGCTCGCGCTTGCGGCAGAGAAAAACCCGCGGGTTCGGGTGGCGGCGACTGCCATTGTGCTGCAAAACGCTGTGCGGGCCGTGGAAGGCATGCGCTCGCTCGGGTTCCAAAAGGTGGAGCTCATCCAGCTTTCGGTCAGCCGCAACCGGGAGACCTCTTCCGGCGATATGATGATTGCCCAGAACCCCATTTACCTGATCACCGGGCAGGGGGGCGGAATGTCATGAGCGTTCACATCCCTCGTTTGATGCTTGCAGCACCCATGAGCGGCAGCGGAAAAACCACCCTGACCTGCGCGCTGCTCCGCGCCCTGCAAAAGATGGGCGAGACCCCTTCCGCGTTCAAGTGCGGGCCGGATTACATCGACCCGATGTTCCACACCCGTGTCACAGGCGCGGAGTGCTGTAATCTGGACCTGTTTTTTACCGAGGAGGAAACGGCAAAAGGCCTGCTTGCGGAACACGCGCAGAAAAGCAGCATCGCGGTGTTCGAAGGAGTCATGGGGTATTATGACGGGGTCGGCGGAAAAGAGCCCGCCAGCAGTTATGACCTTGCCAGAGCAACCCGCACTCCGGTGGTGCTGGTGGTGAATCCGAAGGGTGCTTCCCTGTCTTTGGCGGCTCTGGTGCGCGGGTTTGCGCAGTTTCGGCCGGAGGCGAATATTCGGGGGATTTTATTAAACCGCTGTTCCCGTTCCCTTTGTGAAATGCTCACCCCTCTTTTGGAGGAGGAGACTGGTATCCCGGTTCTGGGGTTTTTGCCGGAACTTCCCGAATGCCGAATCGAGAGCCGGCATTTAGGGCTGGTGACTGCCGGGGAAATCGCCGACCTGCGGGAGCGGGTCGAACGCTTGGCGGATGAACTCATGCACAGTGCCGACTTAAACCGCCTTGTGGAGCTCGCCCGGTCGGCTCCGACTCTGGATGCCAAATTGCCCGCGGTTTCCCCGGTCACGGATGGAAAGCCGCGAATCGCGGTGGCGCGGGATGAAGCCTTCTGCTTTTATTATGAGGATAATCTCCGCCTGCTTGAGAAACTGGGCGCGGAACTCAGCTTTTTCAGCCCGCTTCGGGACGACGCGCTTCCGCCGAATAGCTGCGCGCTTTACATGGGCGGCGGTTATCCGGAACTGTATGCGGAAGCCCTTTCCCGCAACACAGTCATGCGGAGCGCGGTGCGTTCGGCGGTTTTGGGCGGGATGCCGACCGTTGCCGAGTGCGGCGGGTTCCAGTACCTGCAACAGCGTTTGAAAGATACGAATGGTGTTTCGTTCGATATGGTCGGAGCGATTGCTTCCGAAAGTTTTCCAACCGGCCGGCTTTCCCGGTTTGGGTATGTGACCCTCACCGCGCAGCAGGATACTCTGCTGTGCAAAAAGGGGGAGAAGATTCGCGCGCATGAGTTTCACTACTGGGACAGCACCGTCTGCGGCGATGGGTTTATAGCTAAAAAGCCGGGCGGCAAGCGCAGCTGGAACTGCGTTGTCGCGCAGAAAAACCTGTTTGCCGGGTACCCGCACCTGTATTTTTACAGCAACCCGGCATTCGCGAAACATTTTGTCCGTGCGGCAGAGGAGTATCAAAAAAGATGAACAGAGAAACGTTATTAAAACAGCTTTCACAAATCACCCCGGCGGATGAATTCGCCATGGAACAGGCGAAAAAGCGGTGGGATTCCATCGCAAAGCCGCTCGGCAGTCTCGGGCTGCTTGAGGATGCGCTCATCCGCGTGGTGGGGCTCACCGGCGACGTGTCCTGTGACCTTTCCAAAAAGGGGGTGCTCGTATTCTGCGCAGACAATGGGGTGGTCGCGCAGGGCGTGACCCAGACCGGAAGTGAGGTCACTGCGGTGGTGGCGGAAAACCTCACCCGCGCGCAGACCTCTGTCTGCCGGATGGCGCGGGTCGCCGGGGCTACGGTCATTCCGGTGGATGTGGGCATGAACACCGTTGTGGATGTTCCCGGTTTGGTTCAGAAAAAGGCGGGAATGGGCACGAAGGATATCAGCGTTGGTCCGGCCATGGAGGAGGAGCAGTTTTTCTCCGCGCTGGAAACCGGCATAGAGCTGGTGCGGGAGTGCAAGGAAAACGGTTATCGTCTGCTCGCTACCGGCGAAATGGGAATCGGCAACACCACCACCAGTTCGGCGGTCGCCTCCGTTCTGCTCGGCCTGCCGCCGGAGAAGGTCACCGGTAAAGGCGCCGGCTTGAGTGACAGCGGCCTGTTGCGTAAGGTGGAGGTCATCCGTGAGGCCATCCGTGTGAACGCGCCGGACCCATCCGACCCGCTTGACGTAGTGCGTAAGGTGGGCGGATTTGACATCGCCGGCATCATGGGGGCATTCCTCGGCGGAGCGCTATACGGCGTTCCGGTGCTGGCAGACGGGTTTATCTCCTGCGTGGCGGCGCTCTGCGCGGTGCGTGCCTGCCCCCTGGCGAAAAAGGCAGTGTTCGCAAGCCATGTTTCGGCCGAACCGGCTGGGCATATGGTGCTGGAGGCGTTGGGCCTTGAACCGCTCATCACCGCTCGCATGCGGCTGGGTGAGGGAACGGGCGCCGTTGCGGCCATGCCGTTGTTTGATATGGCGGCGGCGGTCTACCGTGGCATGAGCACCTTTTCGGATATTGAGATTGAGGAATACAAACCACTGTGATAACATGTTGCGGAAAGGCGTGAACGGTCGTGTTTACACTGGTCATTGGCGGGAGCGCCAGCGGAAAAAGTGAATATGCCGAACAGCTGGTCACTTCGTCTGGTGTGTTTCCCCGTTACTACATTGCTACCATGCAGCCGTTCGGGGAGGAAGGGCAGACGCGTATCCGGCGGCATCGAGCCCTGCGCGCCCAGAAGCGGTTTGAAACGGTGGAACGTTACACCGGTCTTTCCGGGCTCACATTGCCGCAGCCGGGCGCCGCTTTGCTCGAGTGCATCGGTAATCTCACCGCAAATGAGCTGTTTTCAGAAAGCGGAGCGGGCGAACAGACGGTGTCCGCCGTGGTAAACGGTGTAGAGGGGCTCATCCGCAGTACAAAAGAGCTGGTAGTTGTAACCAACGATGTTTTTTCCGACGGTGTTGTCTATGACCCTTCCACAGAGAATTACCGGGTAAAACTTGCTGAAATCAACCGTGCGCTTGCCGCTCGTGCCGACCGTGTGGTAGAGGTTGTCTGCGGCCTGCCGCTTTATTTGAAAGGAGGCGCTTCGGCGTGACATTTTTTAAAACCATCGCGGTCGCGTTTTCCATGTACTCCAAGCTGCCTATGCCGCGTGTGGAATGGACCCGTGAAAACATGCGTTATGCCATGTGCGCGTTTCCGTTCATCGGCATTGTGACCGGCTTGCTTGTGTTTTTGTGGGATTACATCGCACGCCTGCTTTCGTTTGGCCCGGTCCTTACCGGAGCGGGGATCACCCTGCTGCCGGTCTTAGTCTGCGGCGGCATCCATCTGGACGGATTCTGCGACACGGCGGATGCGCTTTCCAGCCATGCGCCGCGTGAGAAAAAGCTGGAGATTTTGAAGGATTCCCACAGCGGCGCGTTTGCCATTCTTGCCGCCGTGTGTTATTTTCTGCTGTTCTTTGCGCTCAGCACCGAACTGGAGCGCACTGTCCCGGCACTGTTTTGCCTGTCGCTCAGTTTTCTGCTCAGCCGGACACTCAGCGGGCTTTCAGTGGCTTCCTTTCCCTGCGCGAAAAACAGTGGGTTGGTGTACGCGTTTGCGGACGCTTCGGCAAAAAAACAGGTCCGCATTTTTCTACTGGTGCTGGCGGCGGTTCTCTGCGCGGCGCTTCTTTGCGTCAACTGGTTTTCCGCGCTGTTTATGATTGCGGCGGCAGGGCTTACCTTTTTGTATTACTTTATCATGTCCAAACGCAGTTTTGGCGGTATCACCGGTGACCTTGCCGGGTTCTTTTTAGTGCTCTGTGAGCTTTTCATGCTGGCGGGGCTGGTACTGTCACAGAAACTCTGTTTGTTTTAGGAGGATTTTTCATGATACTGGTCGTGGGTGGAAAAGGTTCCGGGAAACGGGAATTTGTGTTGAAACGGCTGGGCTGCCGTGAGGAGCAGATTGCTGATGCTGTTCTTGACGATCGCCCGGTGGTCGATCATCTGGAAACGATGGTGCGCGGCTGTCTTTCTAAAGCGGAGGAACTGCTGGAGCCGCTTTCCCACAAACAGGTGGTCATCTGCGATGAAGTGGGCTGTGGCGTTGTGCCGCTTGACCGGGAAGAGAACCAGTGGCGTGAGCAGGTGGGCAGGCTCTGTGTAGAACTTGCAAAGCGTGCATGCTGTGTGGTGCGTATCCAGTGCGGTATCCCGGTTGTGCTGAAAGGGGAGTTACCATGATCCTTTATTTCTACCGTCATGCGCAGACGGAAGGAAATCTGGAACACCGTTACATCGGCCGGACGGATGAGCCCCTCTGCGCCGCAGGGATCGAAGCGGCAGTGAAAGCCGCCTGTTCTGCGCCGGAGCACATCCGCACCGTGTATGTTACGCCGCTGCGGCGCACGCTGGAGACTGCGCGCATCCTGTTCCCGTCGGCAGGGTATATCTCCTGCCCGGACCTGCGTGAGATGGATTTCGGCCGGTTTGAAGGGAAAAATTACCTTGAACTGGCAAACGATCCTGCATATTCTATCTGGGTCGAGGGCGGATGTGAAGGAAAATGCCCGGGTGGGGAATCCAAAGTAGAGTTTTCCGCCCGCTGCTGTACTGAGTTTGAACGAATCGCCGGTCAGCTGTGCAGCCGGCATCAAACAGAAGACGTTGCCTTTGTTCTGCACGGCGGTACCATTATGGCGCTGTTTGAGCGGTACGCTCTGCCGCAGAAGGATTATTTTGACTGGCAGCTTCCCAACTGCGGGCGGCTTTGCCTTGCGTTTGACCCGGCGCTCTGGGCTGCAGAGCGCAAATTACCCGTTTCGGAGGATGTTTTATGATTCACCTGTGCGCGCTTGCCGCCGGATATCTGCTGGACCTTTGTTTCGGCGACCCGCGCTTTCTTCCGCACCCTGTTGTGCTGATGGGAAAGATGATCACCGGACTGGAACAGCTTCTGCGCCGTATTTTTCCAAAGACTCCGCGCGGTTTGATCGGCGCGGGTGCTGTGCTCGCGGTGTTTCTTCCGCTTTTCTGGTGCGGGATATCCGCGCTTGTTTTGTGGCTGCTGTGGCTTGTCCACCCGGCGCTGATGTTTGTTGTGGAAAGTTTTTTCTGTTACCAGCTTCTGGCGGTCAAGGATCTAAAAAAGGAAAGCATGCTGGTTTATAAGGCTGTGGTGGAGGGGGACCTGCCCCGTTCCCGCAGCATGGTTTCCCGCATTGTCGGGCGGGACACCCAAAACCTCAGTTTCACTGGCGTGACTAAGGCGGCAGTGGAAACGGTGGCGGAAAATTTGAGCGACGGCGTCATCGCCCCCATGTGCTTTATGCTTGTGGGCGGCGCGCCGCTCGGCTTCTTTTACAAGGCGGTCAACACCATGGACAGTATGATCGGTTACAAAAACGATCGTTACCTGTTCTTCGGCCGTGCCGCCGCCCGGTTTGACGACCTGCTCAATTTTATCCCGTCCCGGTTCGCCGCACTGCTTTTGATTGTTTCTGCCTTTTTTCTGCGGTATGACTCCAAAGGCGCATGGCGCATCTTTCGGCGGGACCGGTTCAATCACGCGAGTCCCAACTCCGCACAGACCGAGTCTGCGTGCGCGGGGGCGCTTGGCGTACAGCTTGCGGGGGATGCAAGTTACTTTGGAAAATTGGTCCACAAAAAAACCATCGGTGACCCGCTGCGGCCGGTGGAAGCGGAGGATATCCGCCGGGCAAATCGGCTGCTTTACCTGTCTTCCGCCTTGTGTCTGCTTGTTTGCTGTGTTTTGCGCGCGGCGTTATTCGTTTCTATTTTTTGCGTGACGGGGGGATGGCATTGGCTTTGATCCATGGAGGAGATACCGAAGGGTACCGGGAACGGTTCGGCGCCCTTCCGCTCGATTTTTCCGCGAACCTCAACCCGCTTGGGATGCCGCGCGGAGTGAAAGATGCCATCGTTTCGGCGATCGAGGTTTCGGCGGGCTATCCCGATCCGCTCTGCCGCCGGTTGACCGCGGAACTCGCGGCGTATGAATCCGTTCCCGCGGGGTATATCCAGTGCGGCAACGGGGCGGCGGACCTCATCTTCCGCTTTGTTCGGGCGGTGAGGCCGGAACGAGCCTTTTTACCCATTCCCTCGTTTGCGGAATACGAACAGGCGCTCGCCTGTGTAGGGTGCGCAGTTGATGATTATCCGCTTTCGGAAGAGAAAGGCTTCCTTCCGGACAAAGACATGCTTGATGCTTTGCGGGGTTGGGCCGCGGCAAACAGCGGCAAACGGCTGATGTTCTGCCTGTGCAACCCCAACAATCCCACCGGGCAGACAGTTGCCCCTAAACTACTGGAAGAACTGCTTCTCACCTGCCGGGAAATGGGCGTTTTTGTTCTGCTGGATGAGTGCTTTACGGATTTTCTCGAACCGGAAGAACAGCACTCGATGACCGGCAGACTCGCGGAATTTCCCAACCTGCTGGTACTCAAGGCGTTTACCAAGCTGTACGCAATGGCAGGCGTCCGTTTGGGATACGGCCTGTGTTCCGACCGTCTTCTGCTGGAATGGATGGCCGGCACCGTACAGCCGTGGAGCGTTTCCACGCTGGCGCAGGCGGCTGGGATTGCGGCGCTGGGTGAGGAGGATTATCGCCGGGAGACCGCCCGGCTCATTCGGGAAGAACGCTGTTTTCTCAAACAGGAGTTTGCGCGGCTCCATCTTCCGGTGGTTGGTTCCAAAGCGAATTTCATCTTTTTTCGTTCGCCGGTTTCACATCTTGGGGAAAAGTTGAAGCCGCTTGGCATCCTTTTGCGAAGCTGTGACAACTACCGCGGCATGCCGCAGGACTACTGCCGCGCGGCGGTGCGCACCCGTAAGGAAAATATCCGGCTCATTGCCGCGCTGGAACAGGTGCTTGAGCAAGAAAAATAAAGGACTGTTTTTGTAAAACATCCGCAGGCATATCCAACACAGCCGTGAGAAAAGGAAATGCCGAATCGTCTCCTCAAATAGGAAACAAACCGATTCAGTCATTGTCATCATTGCCGTAAGACGGTATTGGGAGGTCCGATATGGCAAAATCCATCATGGTGCAGGGAACAACTTCCGGCACCGGAAAAAGTTTTCTGGTTGCCGCGCTCTGCCGTATCTTCAAACAGGACGGGTACAGGGTCGCTCCGTTCAAAAGCCAAAATATGGCGCTCAACAGCTTTATTACCAAAGACGGCTTCGAGATGGGGCGCGCTCAGGTCATGCAGGCTGAGGCGGCCGGCATCGAACCATCGGTGCTGATGAACCCAATCCTGCTCAAACCCACCAACGATGTAGGCAGTCAGGTGATCGTCAACGGGGAAGTGCTGGGCAACATGAGTGCCATGGAATATTTCCGTTATAAAAAGAATCTCGTTCCGCAGATCATGCAGGCGTACAATGCCCTCGCTGCGAAAAATGACATCATTGTTCTGGAAGGGGCAGGGAGCCCGGCGGAAATCAATTTAAAAAGCGAAGACATTGTCAACATGGGAATGGCGGCAATGGCGGACGCCCCGGTCCTACTGGCTGGGGATATTGACCGCGGCGGCGTTTTCGCGAGCCTGTACGGGACGGTCGCCCTGCTGGAACCGGAAGAACGCTGGCGGGTAAAAGGGCTTATCATCAACAAATTCCGCGGGGATGTTTCCATCTTGAAGCCGGGACTTGCTCAGCTCGAACAACTGACGGGCGTTCCTGTTGTTGGCACCGTTCCTATGCTTTCGGTGGATGTGGACGACGAAGACAGCGTTTCCGAACGGCTGGACCGCAGAGAAAAGCAGGGCATTCTCGATGTTGCTGTCATCCGTCTGCCGCGCATCTCCAATTTTACCGATTTTCACGCCCTGGAACAGATCGAGGGACTGGGCGTTCGGTATGTTAAAACAGCGGCCGAGCTGGGTGAACCGGACCTGCTCATCCTGCCCGGTACCAAAAACACCATGGGCGACCTTCTCTGGCTGCGGCAGAACGGGCTGGAAGCGGCGGTGAAAAAGCGCGCGGCTTCCGGCACGCCGGTCATCGGCATCTGTGGTGGATACCAGATGCTCGGTGTTCGTTTGTCTGACCCGCTTTCGCTCGAACAGGGCGGGGAGATGGCGGGCATCGGTCTGCTGCCGTTTGTCACCAAGTTCCTGCCGCAGAAGACCCGTACTCGGGTGGATGGTGTGGTCCTTCCGTTGGAAGGGCTGTTTGCCCCGCTTTCCGGTGCTTCGGTCACCGGCTATGAGATCCATATGGGAAAAAGCGAAGCGGAACAGCCGGTTCAGCCGCTTGTCCGGCTTGAAAACGGTATAACTGACGGCGGCGTGTGTAACAATGTGTTTGGAAGTTACCTGCACGGGCTGTTTGACAGCGAGGAATTCCGCCGGGCGCTGGTGTCCATCCTGCTCAAACGAAAAGGGCTGGAAACGCTTACCCTTGAGGTGACGGATTATGGCGCGTACAAACAGCAGCAGTATGACAAGCTCGCGCAGGGTGTGCGGGACAGTTTGGAGATGGAACAGATTTACCGGATTCTTGAGGAGGGTGTTTGATGAACAAGGGTTTGGTTCATGTATATTGCGGTGATGGAAAAGGAAAAACAACAGCCGCCATGGGGCTTTTGATCCGTGCGGCAGGCGTGGGGAAGCAGTGCGTTTTGGTTCAGTTTATGAAGGATACTCCTTCCGGCGAGCTGGAATCGTTAAAAAAACTGGGCATTCCGGTGCTCCGTGGTAAGCAGGGCAGTGCGTTTTTCTCAGAGATGACCGAAGAGGAAAAGCAAAATACCGTAAAGGGACACAACCAAGCGCTGAAAAAGGCACTTGAGTTGGCATGCGAAGGGAAATGCGATCTGCTGGTACTGGATGAGGCATGTTCCGCACTCCGTTACGGGATGCTGGATGAAGCGCTGCTCAAACAGGCACTTTATGAAAAGCCGGAAGGGCTGGAACTGGTACTGACCGGGCGGGACCCGGCGGACTTTATTTTAGAGCGTGCCGACTATGTCACCGAAATGTGCAAGCGGAAACATCCGTATGACGCGGGTATCCTCGCGAGAAAGGGGATCGAATTTTGAGCATTCATCTGGAGCGGGTCCTTCCCGCGGATATTGAAAAACGGAGCTTTGAGATCATCACCGCCGAACTGGATGACCGAAAAATCCCGGCTGACCGGGAAGCGGTCGTCAAGCGGGTGATCCATACCACAGCGGATTTTGAGTATGCCGATACCCTCTGCTTTTCTGAAAACGCAGTGCAGAAGGGAATCGAGGCGTTGAAAAACGGCGCGACCATTGTGACCGATACCAAGATGGCTTGGTCGGGCGTAAGCAAACCTTCCCTGCAGAAGCTGGGCGGAGAAGCACACTGCTTCATCAGCGACAGTGATGTGGCTGAAACCGCCCGGAAAAACGGAACGACCCGCGCGGTAGCAAGCATGGACAAGGCGGTTTCGCTGGGGGATAACACCATTTTCGCCATCGGGAACGCACCAACGGCGCTTGTGCGTTTGTGCGAGCTCATTCGCGAAGGGGCCATTCATCCGAAACTCGTTATCGGTGTTCCGGTGGGCTTTGTCAATGTGGTGGAGAGCAAGGAACTCATCATGCAGGAAGATGTTCCGTTTATTGTTGCCCGCGGTAGAAAAGGCGGCAGCAATGTTGCAGCGGCTATCTGCAACGCGCTGCTTTACCAAGCATGCGGAAGGGTATTGTAAACAGAATGAAAGATAAAAAAGCGGCGGAGCATGCTCCGCCGCTTTTTGTCTGCCGTAAATTTATGCTGTTTTTTGAATTATTCGTTTTCGCTGCAATAAGTTTCTTTCAGAAGCTGTATGATCTTCATAATTCGCCAGTTACTGATGGTATAGTAAACATACAGCCCATGCTTTTCGCTTTGAATGAGCCGCGCGAGCCGCAGCGCGGAAAGATGTTGCGACAGGGCCGGCATGCTGATGTCCGGCACGACCTGATTGAGTTCGCTTACGGTCTTTTTCCCTTCCTCCAGGGCGCACAGGATCAGTAATCGATTTGAGTTTGCAATCAGTTTGAGAATTTCTGCCGCTTTTTTTGCTTGTTCTTCCATTATTTATTCCTGCCTTTTATTTTACAGATTGCCTGTGTCATGGTTCCCATTGGGCAATAGACGCACCAGCTTCTGGGTTTAAAAAGAAGCATCGTCACAAACCCCAATATGCTGGAGGTGAGCATGATGCTGTACATGCCGAACGCGAACTGTGCGACGCCGTCCGAAAGGATCGTGCCGTGGTACGCGAACTGCCACGGTACCTGAAAGGTCCAAAGAATTGTAACGGCTTGCTTTAAGTTTTGGGTTCCGGAAAAAACATTTACAGTGGACAGGATCATCAAAAGAAACATGATCATAAAAAACGCAAGGAAAGCGTAACGAAACCAGGGGGACGACAGAAAACGCGGCGGCGCTTTCTTCCGGGAGAGTTTGAGCTTGTTCCCGAGCAGATCAAACAGCTGCCCACGCCCGCAGTACCGGTTGCAGAAAAGTTTGTTTCCTCCGAATACAGCAATTGCGAGAGGAAGAAGGAACTCAATCATTCCGAGCCATGCAAACAGAATGTTGAACAGCCCCAGGATCAGATAAACAGGGGTGTAGATCCAAAGATAATTGTACCAGTGTTTACTTTTCTTCATGTACGCTTTCCCTTTCTGTTTTTTCAATGACGCCCGCCGGACATGCTTTGACACAAAGACCGCAGCCCACGCAAAGCGCCTCGTTTACGACCGCCCTAATCCCGTTTTTTACCTGAATGGCAGTTCTGGGGCAGACGTTCATGCACGCACCGCAGGCCACGCAGTTTTTTCCAACTGTGGCAATAAATCGTTCCATAGGCGTTGTATCAGCTCCTTTTACTTAATTATATTCTTAAATAGTTAAATTATCAATAGGGATTTGTTCCATGATTATTCAAGATATCCAATGATTATACGCAGGGCGATTTTACGATGGTCAAAATAAAAAGCTGAGGGTGTGTTGCAACACATCCTCAGCCTGCTGTTCCAGTAGTTCATCGGCTTTTTGCTGTGTGATCACGCCGCATTCTACCATCCGGTTGAGCACCTGCCTGGTTCGCTGGTAGGTCAGTTCCGGGTTAGCGTTCGGTGCATAAGCAGAAGGAGCATTTGGCAGCCCTGCCAACATAGCGGATTCCGCATCGGTCAGCTCAGAAGGTTCTTTCCCGAAATAGCCCTGAGCGGCGTCATAGATGCCGTAATATCCTTCTCCAAAATAAATGGTGTTGACATATAGTTCAAAAATTTCTTCTTTGCTGTATTTCGATTCAAAGTCAAATGCGGTAAACACTTCCGCGAATTTTCGGTTCAGTTGTTTTTCCTGTGTAAAATACTGATTTTTTGCGAGCTGCTGGGTGATCGTACTGCCGCCTTCCGCAAATGAAAGTGTGCAGATGTCATTCCAGACTGCCCGGCCGATTGCGATAAGATCAATCCCCGAATGGGTAAAAAAACGCTTGTCTTCTACTGAAATGACCGCGTCAATATAAAACTGCGGCAATTCGTCGAACGTGGTAAAGTGTTCCATGCTTCGGATGGACTCTACCTTTTCGGTGACCGGCGTTTCTGCAATGGCGCTTTGATACTCAAAATACCCTTGCACCCCGAAAACAGCCGCCAAAATTACGACAACGCAAAGAATCAACGCCAACAGGCTGGCAAACGCTTTGATGATACAACGGAACAATTTTCTCACATCCGTCGCTTCCTTTCTTCTGTAAAAGTTTGTATTTTCCATGACTTCCCATCATACAAACCCAGCCCGGATTATTATCTTAGCAGAAAATGCGACGGGATTCAACTAAACCCGGCAGGATGTTACGTTTTGTTTGCCTGCCGGTCATAGTCTGTACACAAAAGCGGAAAAAAGGAAAGGCGTTCTGTGCATAACCAAATCACAGGATGCATACGTTAAAAAACAGGCTTATCATATAGGTACAACTGCGGCATTGTTCACAGCTTGTTTTTTGATGGTCGCAGGGGTATAATGGGAAATAAATACAGTTGACGGAAGAAAGAGGAGAAGAACCATGAAAGTATTGCTTGTCAACGGAAGCCCTCATGAGTTTGGGTGTACATATACCGCTTTGGCAGAAGCGGCGAAAACGCTGGAAAACGAAGGCATTTCAACTGAATTTTTCTGGTTGGGCACCAAGCCGCTGTCCGGTTGTATTGGCTGTGGTACCTGCAGAAAAGCAGGGAAATGTGTGTTTGACGACAAGGTAAACGAATTTTTGGAAAAAGCAAAAGAGGCAGATGGTTTTCTGTTTGGTTCACCGGTGCATTATGCGGCTGCCAGCGGTGCGCTGACTTCGTTTATGGACCGCGCGTTCTATGCAGGGGCGAAAGAACTGTATGCGCTGAAACCTGCCGCTGCGGTCGTATCGGCTCGCCGCGCGGGAACAACCGCCGCGTTTGAGCAGATCAACAAATATTTTACCATTTCGGAAATGCCAGTCATCTCTTCCTGTTACTGGAATATGGTGCACGGCTCCAAACCGGATGATGTAAAACAGGACGAAGAAGGCCTTTATACAATGCGCCTTCTGGCAAAGAACATGGCGTTTTTCCTTAAATGCAAAAAGATCGCGCTGGAAAACGGCTTAACGCTTCCGGAAAAAGAGCCAAGAGTGTTCACCAATTTTATTCGATAAAAATTTGAAAAAACGGGCTTTCCGATTATACGGAAAGCCCGTTTTTGTTGCAATATAATAGGAAATAGGAACAGGATAGAGAAAGACACTTTGGAGAGAATTTTTATAAATTACAAAATGAATGTTTGCATCAGACTTTTATCTCTGCGAACCACTGGATTCAAATTTACAGGGAAATCAATAGCAATGGATAACCATCTGTTTCCACAATCATGTCTGTTGTCAGTTTGCCTGTAACAATCGGCGGATCTTCCATTTTTTCTTTTACTACAATTTTTTTACTGCAAAGCTTAAATCAGTGGAATTCAGACCGGATGTTTCTTCCGGTTCTTTTGATTTACAACTGGTAAAGCACAGTATGCAAACCAGTACAACGCAGAAAGCAGCAAATTTTTTCACGGAAAACATCTTATTTGAAGGAAGAAAAACAACAAATGGAATCAGGAATTTATAAACTTAGTATACCATTGTTTGATTCAAAAGGAAGCAATGGCAAAAAATCTACAAGTTTATGATCGGAAGAGAAAATCGTATTCGTGGCAAAATTAAAAATTTATGGATTCTCTATCAAAAGTAATAATGCTCAATCACAGATATGCTCCAGCGCTTTATTCTATCTTGAAGATGAGCCTCTGGTGTCAATCGCTGTTTATTCGGACGATGATTCGCTTGCCAAGACGATCTATGAAACACTCAGCGGCACAGTAGCCGATGAAGTTACCGCCAAATACGGCGAAGATTCAGCAGAGGTGATACAGGTCGATGCGGACACTGTTTCGAAAGCGCATGAATGCGGTATGACGGCGGGACGCTACTGCGAATATATGAAAATAAAGGAATATGACGATAGTGTTACTCCAGAAGAGTGCAATAACAGCAGCATGCGCCAGTTAAGGAAACGTGTCCAGCAGCGTCAGTTGGAATCGGAAAACGAAAACGGTTCGGGAAATGCTTTTCACAACGGCAACGGCAATCAATGTGGGCAGCAGGGTGATAGGCCGAATTCGCAGAATACCTTGACTTCCTCTCAGCCGTCTGGCGAAAAACAATATGGGAAGGAAAGCGACGGCGCCGTATCCCAGAATGGTAAAAATGCGGAAGGTTGAAACGAAGGCTTTAAAAATCCGTACAGATTGATTTCTGTACGGATTTTTAGTTTGCCGGAAAAGCAATCGAGCACAATGAAACAAAGACAAAAACGTTTGGACCAATTTCCGCATATGATGTCCGGAAGTTGGCTTGCGTTTTAATTTTATTCTTGCAAGATCCGTTCGA
>USBI01000041.1 GCA_900552945.1 uncultured Oscillospiraceae bacterium | reverse complement strand
CTCGTGGGCTCGGAGATGTGTATAAGAGACAGGGTGCAGCCGTACAGGCGGCGCGTTTGATGCCGGGATCGCCGCCGCTTCGGATGTCATCCTCATCCACGGGAACGGACTGACCTCCCAGCAGTTTTATGACCTCATCCAAAAAGCGAAGGCGGTAAGGCCCGAACGCCCCATCCTCTGCAATGAGGATTCGCAGGCCCTCAGCCG
This sequence comes from uncultured Oscillospiraceae bacterium, assembly GCA_900552945.1. GTDB lineage: Bacteria > Bacillota > Clostridia > Oscillospirales > Ruminococcaceae > Metaruminococcus_A > Metaruminococcus_A gallistercoris. Next base: position 15,645 of record USBI01000041.1, on the reverse strand, counting down.
GATGTCGGTCGCGTTCCGCGAAGGGGTTTCCTGGGGCTATTTTAATGATACCACCAAACAGGAACCGCCTGTCTACTGGGAGATTACAAAAGGTGAGGATGAATTTTTCGCAAAACGGCTGGCAATCAGCTTGGGAATTGAGCCGGAACCGTCCACTCTGGAAGAACAGTTTTATCTTCAGGGGCTGGAGCCGCATATGACCTACGAGGGCAAACGCTGGATCCGTCTGGCGTCCCTTTATCCGGAGCGGATCGACTACGTTGAATTTTACCGTGACGGTGTGCTGCTCTGCCGTGCGTATGATGAGTCTTACATGGTCAATTCGGTGGGAAATACCTGGCTTCAGGAACCATATACCGAACCGGTCGAAAAGGGGCAGGTATGGAAAGCGAAAGTTTTCCTCTACTCTGGTGACGTGGTGGAAAAAACCGTGGTGATTTAAGGCGGTTAAAAGCGGGATTGCGGAAATCTACAGTAATTGATCCAACACAATTTTAGCAATTTGATGTAACAAGGAGGCACTGATGATGCAGAACGAATTCTTGGTACCCGCACAAAATGTACCGGTCCACACGTTTGATGTAGCCGTGGTAGGCGGCGGAACCGGTGGTGTAATCGCGGCGATTGCCGCGGCCCGCGCAGGAGCGAAAACGGTACTCATTGAGTCAAAAGGCTATCTGGGCGGAACGGTCGTCGAAGGCGGGACGGCGCTTCACTCCTTTTTTAACAACTGGAAAAAATTCGGCCGTGAAAAGGTCCAGCTGGTGTGGGGTATTCCGTCTGAACTGGTGGACCGAATGACCGCGGCTGGCGGTTGTACCGGGCATTGCGAGCTGGAATCCGGTTATGAGCTGGATTCGGTTTGCACGGCGATCGACACCGAAATTTACAAACGAGTCGCGCATGAAATGGTGGAGGAAGCCGGTGTAACAACCTACATGAACACCTTTATGACCGGAGCGGTTATGAAAGATGGAACAATTGACGCGGTTACCATCTCCAACCATTCCGGCGTTTCGGCGGTGCGTGCCGGCTGTTTTGTGGATGCGACCGGTTACGGCGATCTTTGCGCGGCGGCGGGTGCGTCGTATACCGAGCCGAATGACATTGGCATTGCCGCGCCGATGGGCGTCGCCGGTGTTGATATGGATAAATACGCGGAATACTTCAACACGCTGGGTGCGCGTACCGATTATGCACGCGGCCTGCGGGACGGCAAACCGGATGGTATTGTCCGTGTGGACGGCCGCATGGATCTCCTGCCGGAAGAGTTTCGAAAGGAATGCGCGAAGATCGGTATGGCGCTCACCGTCACATCCACCCACAAGGAATATTTCATGTTTGTGAAACTCAACTACGACCTGCCGGTCAGCCCGACCGACCGTGACGCGATGAGCGATGCTGAGATCCTGCTGCGCCGCCGTCAGGCCAAAGCCATTGAACTGCTGCGCAAATATGTTCCGGGCTGTGAGGGAGCGTATATCGCCCGGACCACGCCGTCCGCCTGCATCCGCAGAGCACGCTGTATCCTGTGTGATTACGACCTCACCAATGAGGACATCACAAGCGGGCGCCACTTTGCCGACGATGTGTTTGCTTACGGTTACCATGACGAGATTCCGTTTAACGTGGCAGAAGGCGGTTCTTACGGTTTCCCTTACCGCGCTATGCTGCCGCAGGGCATTGAGAACCTGTTCGCGACAGGCATGATGATCACGAGCAATCACCATGCGCATATGTCCACCCGCAATACGGTTTCCTGTATGGCACAGGGACAGGCGGCGGGTACTGCCGCCGCATTGTGCGCGAAGAACGGGAAAACGACCCGTGCGCTTGACTATGCTCTGCTGCGCGGAACACTGGTCGAAAACGGGGCGTATCTCACCGAAAAGGGTTCGTTTTAAACAGCTTAATTAAAAACAAAAGCCGCCGGTCATCCTGCAGAATGACCGGCGGCTTTGTTCAGACCAGCTTACGGGTTTTAGAGAGACTCCTCGCACTCAAAATCTTCTCCCTTTAAGATTCTGTACTCATTTTTGCTTTATTATCCGAGTGGTCGGGCGTGTAGCGAGAAAAAATGCGGCGCCTGTTTCGCATCCAGTAGAAGATTCCGGTCAGGTCGGCGAGCGCCCATCCAATGGGAACCGACACCCAAATGCCGGTCGTTCCAATGGCAGGAAAAGCTGACAGGGTGTAAGCGAGCAGCACCCGCGTTCCCAGCGAGATCACCGTGAGAACGACTGACATCGCCGGCAGTTTCACAGCACGGTAAATGCCGTAGAGCAGGAACAGAAGGCCGATGCCAAAGTAACAGGAGCCCTCAATCCACAGGTAATTCATTCCAATGGAGATGATTTCAGTTTCGCTTGCGGGGACAAAAATCTGCATCAGCGGCTGTGCGAACAGACAAACCAGCAGACTGATGACAACGCAGAAACAGAACGCGGCGGCAACCGCACTTCGGATCCCTTTGTTTAACCGATCAAACTGTTTTGCGCCGTAGTTCTGCGCGGCAAAGGTGGAAAAGGCGTTTCCGAAGTCCTGTACCGGCATATAGGCAAACGAGTCGATCTTGACCGCAGCGGCAAAAGCAGCCATAGTGTTGGTGCCGAAGCTGTTCACCAATCCCTGCACCATCAGAATGCCGAAGTTCATGATCGACTGCTGAACGCAGGTGAGCAGTGAAAAACTCGCAAGTTCCCGAAAAACAGCGCGGTTCCACTTCATCTCCTGCCGTTTGGGGCGCAGTTTAGGGAAGCGCAGGAGGGTATACAGCAGGATACCGACTCCGGAAAGATATTGGGATAGGATAGTAGCGGCTGCCGCTCCGGCAACACCCCAGTGGAAGATCAGCACAAACACCAAATCCAGCCCGATGTTTAAAACAGAACTCACCGCCAAAAAGACAAGCGGCACCACCGAATTGCCCACCGCCCGCAGAAGTGCGGCAAAGTAGTTGTAAAGAAAGACAGCGGGTATCCCCCAGAAGATGACCCACAAATATGAATGCATGGGCTGTACGACTTCATCCGGCACCTGCATCAGCCGAATGATGACTGCGGTACCGCACAAGGACAATACAAACAGGGCCAGCGTAATAGCGGCGATGAACCCGAACGAAAGAAACGCGCTCTGACGAAGGCGGCGGTGGTCGCCTTCCCCGTAACAGAGAGAAAACACTACACCGGAACCCATGCAGAGCCCCAGCAGAATGGAGGTCAAAAAGGTCATAAGGGTGTAGGATGAGCCGACAGCCGCCAGTGCATCCGCACCCAGAAACTGTCCGACAATGAGGGTATCGGCTATATTGTAAAGCTGTTGGAGCAGATTGCCCGCCATCATTGGCAGGGCGAACAAAAGCAGGCTTTTTGTGATCCCGCCTGAGATCATGTTGGTTGTTTGCATGTGCTTCCTCGTTTCCGGTGAGATGATGATAAAACATACCTTATCATGATAATCGGAATCGGTATGCTTGTCAATTTGAAAGGAAAACCGAAGAAACAGAAAGTACTTTTCATCCACCCAAAAGTACAAAACAGCCTGTGAAACCACAGGCTGTTTTGTTGAGGTTTTGTTTTATTTGATTCGTCCCATAAAGAAATCTTTCTGGAATGTCTGGTAGATGGTTTCTTTTGCGGGTTTCAACCCCTGTGTGACGCCCAGCTCCATATAAACAGCGTCTTCCTTGGTGTATGGCCGCCATTCAGGGTGACCGTTTCCGTTCGGGTTGCCGGTTTTGGCGAAGTTTGCATAATAATCCGCTATCGTGTTGGAGAGGTCAAAGTCCACACCGGTGAACGGACGCCAGCAGCGTTCCAGTGTCTGGAACACGAACCAAAGTTCCGCCGAGTGGAAAGAGCCAAGGTCGTCACCCGGTAGCCGGCGGGTGAAGAAGTACAGATACGGCGCTTTTTTGCCGTTTTCTTCCTGCCGCTCCGCGAAACCATGGGTGGCCGAAATGAGCCGGTGGGAGGATTTGAAAAAGGCTTCGGCTTCCGCGTCGGTCGTAATGTTCCCGGCTTTGAGCAGGTCATCTGCTTTGTCGCCGAAGTTGATGGCCGCCGCTTTGCGCAGGTCGTCGATGGTTTTCACCGGCGGGGTAAACGCTTGGCCTTCGTCCTCGTTGCAGCCGAGCATATAGTCCAGGTCGTGGTTTTTTCCTTCAAACATGGTGTAGGACGGGTCCGCGGTCAGCGAATAACCGTCGTTGATCAGACCAAGATAAGCGTGGTTCGCACGGACAAAATCAATGATTGTTTCCGCGGGGATCTTGCGCATCTCCTCCAAAGAATTCGCGCCCAGACCCTTCATGAATTCAACGCCGATCTGTTCCGCTTCCTTGAGCGAGAGGAAGGAGCGCGCGTTCCCATGCGGCCACAGACCGCCGCCGCTCTGCAGGATGGCGCGTTTCATTAACCCCTTGGTGAGCGGGGAGCAGACAAGCGCCTGAACGCTGGCGGCACCTGCCGACTGACCGAAGATGGTGATATTATCCGGGTCGCCGCCAAATGCGGCAATGTTTCTGGAGACCCATTTGAGCGCGGCAATCTGGTCAAGCAGACCGAAGTTGCCGGAAGCGCCGCCGTTTTCTTTGGTCATTTCCGGATGTGCCAGAAAACCGAGCGCGTGCATCCGGTAGTTCATGGTGACTAAGATCACACCGCGTTTGCAGAAACCTTCGCCGTCAAACTCCGGTTCGGAAGCATAACCACAGGAGAATCCGCCGCCGTGGATCCAGAACATGACGGGGAGTTTTGCATCCGCCGATTCAGCAGGAGTCCAGATGTTTAAGTACAGGCAGTCCTCGCTCTGTTCTTCGGGATTGTTGTAAAATTCTTTGGTGTAGAAGTCCTCGTCGCGCTTCTGTACCTCAATGGCGCTGTATTCGTTTGCGAGCCGTACACCTTCCCACGGTGTGACCGGCTGAGGAGCCCTCCAGCGCAGGTCGCCCACCGGCGGTGCTGCGTAAGGGATGCCTTTGAACACACTGAACATACGGTTGTTGCCGGGCGTGCCGCGCAGCAGACCGGATTCAACTTTTACTTCTCGAATTGCTGACATGTTTTTCCCTCCATTGTTACTGGATTGCAGATTGTATTCGTTTTTTGATTGGTATAGATTCATTATACTGTAAAAACAGCCTCGATTAAAAGAGAAAAAGCGCATAAAGTTAGAAAGCTAATTTTATGCGCTTTGCTTGTTTTCGCATGATTATAAAGGCGTATTTTTTAACCAGCAGATAAAAAGCCGATCAGTGGATCATTCCATGAGCCAGCATGTAATCCAGCGCTTCACGAACGGCGGAAAGGCTGGAATGACGCGGAACGAATCCCAGCAGGCGTTTCGCCTTTTCCATAGAAGCGTTCGGCGCATGCAGAATGTGTTCCAGTGTCTGAGCTGCTTCCTGCGGTGAAACGCCGTTTTTCCATTCCTCGTACGGCAAAAACTGCAGGTTTGCGGTCTGACCGAACCATCCCGCAACCGCCTGCGCATACCCCCGCAGGGTCAATGCGCCGGGAGAAACCGCGTGGAATGCCTGCCCGAAGCTTACACTGCCCGCCTGAATAGCAGCAAAGAAAACGCCTGCCACATCTTCGGCATGCACATGATGGATGGTCTCCATGCCGAGGTTTGGCAGAGCGACCGGCCTGCCGTGGATCAGCGCTTCAAACACAGCGGTGTTTTTGTTTGCCTGCGGATTGAGCGGAAGATGCCCCGGCCCGACAATGTGCCCGGGATGAACGACCGTTCCCGGAAAACCGTTTGTTGCGTAAAGCCGCTCAATCTCACGGGTCATAGCGAGTTTTTGGATGCCGTATTCGCCGAACGGGGTGAGATCCTGCTCTTCGCTGTACGGCACACAGGTACTGCTTCCGTGGACCCATACACTGCCGCAGACCAGATAGTGCGAAACGACGCCGTTTAGCGCGGAAACAAGTTTTTTCATATCCTCCAGAGTAAAGCAAATCATGTCTACCACCACATCCGGCTTGAGGTCTGCAATCGCTTCCGCGAATGCTGGGTCGGCCCGGTCGATGGTGACCTGCTGCACCTGTTTCCAGCAGCCGTGTTCCAGATAGGGATTGGAACTGCCGCGGCTGACATTGATGACTTCATAGCCGTTTTCACAGAGCATAGGTACAAGGTAGGTGCCCACTTTTCCTTTTCCGCCAATGATGACTGCACGTTTCATATTCATTTCTCCTTTTGCTGCAATATCGTTTTTTACATATTTTTGAGCGGTTCTTTCCAACATTTTTCAGTTGTTTCTGGTATGATGGGAATCAGAATGGTGCTTTTGGTATTGTTTGGGGGTAATGCCGTAACGGCTTTTGAAAGAGCGGATAAAGTTGCTCTCATCCGGAAATCCGCAGCGTGCCGCAACGGCAGACACCGGCAGGTCGGTCTGCAGCAGCAGTTCGCAGCCGCGCATCATCCGGTTTTCCAGAAGATATTGTTTGGGGGAGTAACCGGTCATCTGTTTGAACAGCCGTGTGAGATGGTCCGGGCTTAAGTAGCAGTTTGCCGCAAGTTGTTTGACCGTTACCGGTTCGTCGAGATGCTGTTCCAGAAAGCGCTGGGCTTCCCACACCTTTTGTGCGGCAGGGGATGCATCCGGGCGGAAAAACACTTCCGGCGCGGCGCGGTAGAGCAGGATGAGCAGCTGTTCAATCAATCCCATCGCGGCTTGTTCCGCGTAGGGAGCGCGTTCAAGGTCTTCGACTTCCAGCTGTTCAAACAGCCGTTCCGCCGGCCTGCTGTCGTTTAAGCGGATGCAGTGGCGGAAAGAATGCGGGCGGTTTTTAAACACACCTGCCAGAACAGGGTCCAGCCCAGAGCGTTCCAGTGCATGCGGGGAAAGGATGCAGAAGTGCCGGATATAAGGCTGTTTCACCACTTCCAGCTCGTGCTGTTCCAGCGCGCCGATGAGGGTGAGCGTCCCCGGTCCGGCAAGGTACTGCCTGCCGTCTATTTGGATGCGCACTTCGCCCTCTCTTACAAAAATAAGTTCACACGCGGGGTGGGTGTGGCTGTCAATGCGCGGGCTGTCTTCCGCGTAGCGGATGCGCAGTACAGGAAAATCGTCTTTCATCTGCCTCCCCCTTTTTTCTTTTATTTTAGAACCAGATTGCATGAAAAGCAAGGAGAGATTTTATGTCCACCACAACAAAACATGAACGGTTTCACTATGAAACCCCGGAAGCATTCAAACAGGCCTGTCAAGAGCTGAATGCCACGCTGCCCTTCTCCGAACGAACCGAGATTTTGGGTCAGCCGCTTGACTGCGGAACATGGCGGATGAAAAACCGGCTTGGTGTTCAGCCCATGGAAGGGTGCGATGGTACCCGTGAAGGCGCGCCGGATGAGCTCACATTCCGCCGTTATGAGCGCTTTTCCTGTGGTGGCGCGGCGGTTCTTTGGATGGAGGCGATGGCGGTCTGTGCAGAAGGACGTGCCAACCCCCGTCAGCTTTATCTGTGCGAACAGAATTTGAGTGCGTTTTCACGGCTCAATGAACGCATTGACCGGGCGGCTTCGGGCGGTGCTCCTATGAAAATTGCCCAGTTGACCCATTCCGGACGGTATTCCAAGCCAAACGGTGTGCCGGAGCCGAAAACGGCTGTCCCGATTCCATTTTTGTTTGCGGACGGAAAAGATGATTACACGCCAGTCAGCGATGATTACCTTAAACAGCTGGAGGAACAGTTTGTTGAGGCAGCAAAGCTTGCCGCCCGCGCGGGTTTTGACGCGGTGGATGTCAAGGCCTGCCACCGTTACCTCCTTTCGGAGCTGCTCGGCGCGTTTACTCGCCCGGGGATGTACGGCGGCAGCTTTGAAAACCGCACCCGTCTGCTTTTAAACATTGTGCGCCGGGTGAAGCAGGAAGCCGGCATCGAGCCGGTCGTCCGCCTGAATTTGTACGATGCGATCCCGTACCCCTTTGGATTCGGCGTTTCCAAGGAGGATGTACATAAACCGGACATGGATGAGTCCATCCGATTACTTCAGCTGCTTGCCCAAAGCGGGGTCAAACTGGTGGACCTCAGCTGCGGTAATCCGTATTATAACCCGCATGTCGGCCGCCCGTATGACCAGGGCGGGTACCTCCCTCCGTCTCATCCGCTGGAGGACACCGCGCGGATGTTGTCGCTTATCCGGCAGGCAAAACAATCTTGCCCGGAATTGACGGTGATGGCGACCGGCTTTACCTGGCTGCGTGAGTTTGCGGCCAATGTGGCGGCCGGAGGAATTGAGCAGGGCTGGTTCGACCTCGCCGGGTTTGGCCGTCAGGCATTCGCTTACCCGGATTTTGCCAACGACATTTTAAACGGCGGCATGAAACGTGAAAAATGCTGTGTGACCTGTTCCAACTGTACCGTCATGATGCGGGACGGCGGTGTGACCGGCTGCCCAGTGCGGGATTCCGGCGTATATGCTCCGCTCTATAAAAAAGGGCGTGGCGATAAAAGCTCTCCTGCGGGAAAACAGGTGAAAGAGAGTTTGTTTTAATGGAAAAGAAGATGATTTGCGGTATCCCTCTGGAGAAATACCGCACAGATACAGTCATATTTGGGACCGGCGCAGCTGGGCTTTGCTGTGCCAAACGGCTTGCCGACCTGGGGCAGAACGACCTGATTCTGCTCACCAACGGCCTTAAAATGGGCACCTCCCGCAACACCGGTTCCGACAAACAGACCTATTATAAGCTCAATCTGTCCGGAAAAACGCCGGACAGCGTCTATGAAGTTGCACGCACTCTGTTTGACGGCGAAGCGGTCGACGGCGACATTGCCTTGACCGAAGCCGCACTTTCCGCGCGGTGTTTTTACCATCTGGCGGACTTGGGTGTGCGGTTCGTGCAGAATGAGTACGGGGAATTTGTGGGGTATAAGACCGACCACGACCCCAAAGCTCGAGCGGCTTCCGCTGGGCCTCTTACGGTGCAGGAGATGTGTACGGCCCTCTTTGCGGCGGTACAGCGGCAGGGCATCCGTGTAGAAGAAGGGCTCACCCCGTTAAAAATAGTAAAACAAAACGGCAAAGCCGCGGGACTTCTCTGCTACTGGCGTTCAGCCGACCGGAGGAAATCCGCGTTTCGCCTTTACCATGCAAATCATGTTGTGATGGCGACCGGAGCGCCGGCTTCGCTTTATGAAATGAGCGTGTTTCCTGAGTCCCAAATCGGCGCCAGCGGCGTTTGTTTTCTGGCGGGTGCACAGGGAAAGAATCTCACCGAATGGCAGTACGGGCTTGCTTCTACCAACTTTCGCTGGAACGTTTCCGGTTCCTACCAGCAGGTGCTTCCGCGCTATGTAAGCACCCTGCCGGACGGAAGCGATGAGCGGGAATTTCTCGCCGACTGGTTTGCGGATGAAAAGCAGGCGCTGGCCGCTGTGTTTTTAAAAGGCTACCAGTGGCCGTTTGACGCGACCAAATTGCAGCCGGGCGGTTCTTCTTTTGTGGATATTGCCGTTTACCATGAAATGGTAGAAAAAGGGCGCAGGGTATTTCTGGATTACCGGAACAATCCGTTTGGTCATCATCGTTTGGGAAAGGAAAATCTTTCCGAGGAATGTTATCATTATTTAAGCGCGTCCGGCGCGCTGCAGGAAACACCGTTTGAGCGGCTGCTTGCCCTCAACCCGGCGGCGATAAAGCTTTACGCCGACCATGGCATCGACCTGCAAAAGGAGATGCTTCCGGTGGCAGTATGCGCCCAGCACAACAACGGCGGCCTTGCCGGGAATTTTTGGTGGGAGACCGACCTGCCGGGGCTGTTTGCTATCGGCGAGCTCAACGGCAGTCACGGTGTAAGGCGTCCCGGTGGTTCGGCGCTGAACGCCGGGCAGGTGGGTGCGTTCCGCGCGGCAGAAAAAATCGCGTTTGATTCAGACCTCTTGACTCCATTGGAACAAACGGAAGAGATGGATAAACAGGTGGATGCCATTCGCCGCCTTACTGAACAGTTTCTGTCTGACGGCGGAAATCCTCCCGAATCATGTAAACAACATGTTGCTGAGCGCAACAGCCGTTACGCGGGGTTCATCCGCAATCCCGCAGAGCTGGAACGAAGCATTGCAGAGTGCAGTGAGTTGCTTGCGCACCCGGAACGGATCGCGGCAACACCCGAAACACTCACTGAAGCGTTCAACCTGTGGGATATGCTTCTCTGTACAAAGGTATACACCGAAGCCATGCTCGACTATATCCGGCACGGAGGGCGTTCCCGCGGTTCTGCGCTCATTGCCGAACAGCTCCCTCGCCCGGGTGATGCGGTAGCGGTGGAAACCGCACTGGGCGGCATGATTCAGCAGACAAAACTTGATGAACAAACGCTTGCCGTCACCTGCAGCTGGCGGGCGGTGCGTCCTTTGCCGGACAGCCCCCAGTGGTTCGAACAGGTATGGCGTGAGATGAAAGAAGGAAAAGGCCGATGAAAACAAACACTATGGTACTCACCCGTTTTAATGAACCGCTCGTGCCGGAAGAAATTGAAATCCCGGCGCTCCGTCCGGGGGAAATACTCATCAAACTGGAGGCGTCCGGCATCTGCGGAAGTGACGTCCATATGTGGAAGGGCGAAGACCCGCGCACGCCGCTGCCGATTATTTTAGGGCATGAAGGGGTCGGGCGGATTGCTGCCATGAACGGCGTTCATCACACGGTGGACGGTAAACCGCTGCATGAAGGGGACCGTGTTTTGTGGAATCGCGGCGTGACCTGCGGCGAATGTTTCGCCTGTAAGGTATTGCTTAAACCGTGGCTGTGTGAAAACCGCAAGGTTTACGGCATCAACCGCGCCCGCGTAGAAGAACCGTTTTTAAACGGATGTTACAGCGAATATCTGATCCTTGCTCCGCGCACTGACTTGTTTTTGCTTCCTGAAACAGTGGATCCGGCCATTCTGGTCAGCGCCAGCTGTTCAGGCGCCACTGCGGCGAATGGTTTTGATCATGTGATCATCCAGCCGGGCGATACCGTCGTCATTCAGGGGCCCGGTCCACTCGGCGTATTCGGTGCGGCGTTTGCCAAACGGATGGGTGCGTCACAGATTGTTGTCATCGGCGGTTCGAAAGAACGCCTGAATCTTTGCAAAGAGTTTGGCGCCACCCACCTGCTCAACCGCCGTGAGCGTTCGGCAGACGAACGGCTGGAAGCGGTTCTGCAACTGACCGGCGGCCGGGGTGCGGACGTTGTGTTTGAAGCGGCCGGAACCCACGGCGCGGCCGAGGAAAGCTTAAACCTTGCCCGGAAAGGCGGCACCTGCTTGATGGCAGGTTACGCGCAGCCGGCCGGTACCGAAGCAATCGACTTTTTTACCCAGGTGGTGCGCAAACACTTGACCATTCAGGGCATTTGGGTCAGTGATACACGTCATACCCGCCACGCCATGGAACTCGTTTTGTCACAGCAGAAACAGTTTGCAAAACTGATTACCCACCGGTTCGCACTAAGCGATGCAAATGAGGCGCTTCAGGTGATGAACCGGAAAGAAGCATTAAAAGCAGTGCTGACCTTTTAATACAGCAAAGTAACCATTTTACAAAGGAGGAACAGACAATGAAACTCGGTATTGTAAGCGATGAAGTCAGTGAGGATTTGAAAGTTGCCGCCGAATGGGCGGTGGAACGGGGCATTAAACGGTTCGAACTGCGCCGGGTATGGGGCGAGCGTCTGCCGGACGGGGGAAAAGAACTGTTAATGAAAATCAAACAGATGCTGGATGATTACGGCATCCGCGTGACCGGGCTGTCTCCGGGCATTTATAAATGCTCTCTGCATGAGTCGGATTTCCCAAAACAGGGCGAGAGACTGCTGCGTACCATGGAGGCGGCGGATTATCTGGGAACGAAAAAAATCGTCATTTTCGGCATCCGCAAAACACCGGAAGACCGCCCGGATGACGCCAAACGGGTGCTGGAACTGCTGGGCGACATGTGCATGACTGCGTCGCAGAATGGGTTCACCATCTGTCTTGAAAATGAACCAGGGTATTACAACGGCCTGCCGGATGAGATTGAGCAGGTGCATAAGGCGCTTTACCAGCTGGGCGGCCGTCTCAACTGGGATATGGGCAACCTGTTCATGTCCGGATTTTCCGAATACAAAGAGCATTACGAACGGTTCAAGCCGTACATTGCCAGCGTACATATGAAGGATTACCGGCTGGAAGACGGCGTGTGTGTTCCCATGGGGGAGGGATGCATCGACTGGAAGGGGCAGATTGACGACCTCATCCGCGATGATATTCGTTTTGGAACCGAAGAAGCGGATATGAACATTGAGACTCACTGCTCTCCAGAATATGAAAACGCCACAAAATGCTACGATTACATCAAACGTGTGATGGGGGAGAAATTCAATGAGCTGCTGTGAGAAAAGCCGGGTGATGCTGGTTGGAACAGGTGGATATGCCGGGTTTTATCTGGAAACGCTTGCAAAGCCGGAATTTACCCAAAAAGCGGAATTTGTATGTGCCGTGGACCCGTTCTGCGCGCCGGAAACAAAAGAACGCCTTGAAAAACAGGGGGTACGCGTATTTGACGATATGCAGACCGCATATGATGCCACTGGCCCGATTGACCTGACCTTATGCGTAACGCCTTTGCCGTATCACCTGGAACACATTCGTATGGCGGTGCAAAATGGGAGCCATGTGCTCTGCGAAAAGCCCGCCGCACCGGTTATGGAGCAGCTGGAGCCGATGATCCGGCTGGAAAAGGAAAGCGGAAAATGCGTCGCGATTGGGTTCCAGTGGTCGTTTGCGCCCGCCATGCTCGCCTGCAAACAGGATATTTTGTCCGGCCGGTACGGAAAGCCGTTGTTTGCCAAAGCGCTGGTGCTGTGGCCCCGCCCGGAATCCTATTTCAAGCGGGGTTCCGGCTGGGGTGGAAAACGGTTTGCCGATGACGGCAGTATCATTAACGACAGTGTCGCTTCCAATGCGACCGCGCATTATCTGCACAACCTTTATTTCATGTTTGGGGATTTGCTCAGCACTTCCGCCATGCCGGAACAGCTGCGCATGTCCGTGGCACGCGCAAACGACATTGAGAATTATGACACTGTTTGTGTGGAGGCTACGCTCTCAAACGGCGCGCGGGTTTTATATCTCGCGTCTCACGCGGTCTCTGAGACGCAGAACCCGCTTATCGAGTACCGTTTGGAAAATGCGGTCATCCGCTATGATTGTGAAACAAACCGCCTTGCCGCGTTTTCTTATTCGGGTGAATTGCTTTGCGATTACGGGGATGTTGACGGCAGTGTTGATACCAAGGTTCACACGGTTTTAGATGCAGTCCGTGCCGGTGACTGGTCGGGTGTGCCTTGTATGCCGTCCACCGCGAAAGCTCATGTCTACACGGTAGATGAACTGTTTTATAAGGCTCATATTCATCCGTTCAGGGAAGAAGACAAAGCGCTTTACAAAGCGGATTCTCAAACCGAGCGGGGAGTGTTCGTTCCCGGCCTTGCACAAGCCTGCAAAAAAGCCTATGACAACGAACAGTTTCTCGATTTTCAGAAGCTGTAGTTTTATAAAAAGATTCTGAAAACGGCGGCCTGCTGGTTTTTCCGTGCAGGATGATGCTGGCGAAAATACTGTAAACAAAAAACGGTATAGCGTTTGCTATACCGTTTTTTGTTTGTCGAATTTTCTTGTTAGTTTAACATATCTCCCATAACAGAAGAGCTCATTTCCGCGACTTCGCGCAGAGTCATGGTATCACTGACTTCAAAAATCGATTCGATGGAATCCATCAGACTATCCATCTGCGGTTCCAAAGAGCTTTCCAGCATGGAGTCCGGAAGGGTGATTCCGTTTTCTTCCATCATAAACCGCATGACTTCCATAATGGCTTCGCGTTTTTCAGAATCACTTGCGGCAAACCAATCAGACGCGGTCCAGTCGAGATAATCGCTGGTTGGAAGGTAGCTGTCATCATTTCCCCAGGAATCGTCATAACTGTAATCCCAAGAGTCGTCATAGCTGTAGTCCCAGGAATTGTCATAATCATAGTCCCACGAATTGTCGTAGTCGTAATCATAATCATAATCATAGCTGGAATCGTAATTGGAACTGTAGTCAGAATCCGAATTGTTAGCGGAGAAGATGTAAACAATTGCGAAAATGCCGCCCGCAATTGCCAGTACGCCAACCGCGCATATTACGCAAATCAGGGCGATGATTCCGCCGGAAAGTTTTTTCTTTTTCGGCTGCGCGGAAGGATTGGGGTATTGAATGGGCGCCTGCGGCGCCGCAGAAGCAGCCATATTCAGTCCGCAATTCGGGCAGAAAGTACCCATTACTTCAACGCCGCAGCGCGGGCAGCGGGTCGGCTGCGGAGATGCTTGTACCGGAGGGGTAACACCGCCGCCAAATTCATTTGGCTGAACAGGTGCAGCGGCCGGCTGCGGATTAGCCGCTATTCCGGTACTTCCGCACCGGGGACAGAATCTTCCTTCAAAAACAATGCCGCAGTTTGGGCAATGAAGAGGAGACTGCGCTTCGGCAGCCGCAGCGTTTTGATTCGGCTCATTGGATACATAACCAGATTGAGCGGCATCCCCCTGTGGATGAAAAGCAGGCTGCGGCTGATTGTTATTAAAATCATTCTGCTGGTTTAGTACAGGATTCTGCTCCGGATATGTTGTTTGCTGTGAGGCAGGTGCGGCCCCGACTTCTATTCCGGGAGTACCGCAGTTTGGGCAGAACTTGCCTTCAAAAGAAATGTTGCAGTTTGGGCAGGTATTCATAATGATCCCCCTCCTTTATCGAATCAAAGATTTTTCTGCTTTTATTATCCAATATTTTATTTGTTTTTTCAAGCTTTTTTTGCAGATTTCTGCATGGTTTCTAAAAGTTACCTTTAAAACCATCTGATAACTACAGTATCAGATTATGCGTGATAAAAAAGGAAATGACCAATATAACAGGATAAAGCCAAGGTAAAACGGCAGGTTTTCCCTCTGTTCAATCCGCCGTAAAACCATTAAAATAAAAAATATCTTGCGATTTTGAAACGTTTTTGTATTCGGATACGAATTATAAAACAGAGGGAAATGAGGTGAGGGCGTGGAGCAGGAAATGCGGTGGATTCGGAAGATTCAGAAAAAGCAGGACAAAGAGGCGGCAAATGGGCTTGTTTCCTGTTATTACGATGAAATCTATATCTACGCTTATCGCCAGCTCGGTTCCAAAGAAGCGGCTATGGATATGGCTCAGGAAATTTTCATTGCCGCACTCGGCTCCATCGGCGGGTTTGACCGAAAAAGAGGCGCTTTTCGCCCATGGCTGTATCGAATCGCCACCAACAAGATCATTGACAGCCGCAGGAAAAAGCATCCGGTTTTTGTAGGACTGGATGATGTTTTCCCTCTGACTGATGAGAGTGATTTTTCCGCTGATGTGGAAAACCGGGAATTGTTGGACAAGGTGGAGGACCTGGTCAGCGGGTTTGACGGTGACACCCAGCTCATTTTTCGTCTTCATCTTTACGGCGGGCATTCGTTCCCGGAAATCGCCGGGAGTATGGGCTGGCAGGAGGCCGCTGTAAAATCCCGTTATTACCGTTTGATGAAAGTTTTAAGAAAGATTAACTATTAAAAATCAACCCCGAAAATGAATGGTGGTGGTGAAAAAGA
>USBI01000040.1 GCA_900552945.1 uncultured Oscillospiraceae bacterium | reverse complement strand
GGCGATTCCGACGGCTTCTGCGGCCAGGTCGTTTCCAAAAACGGCGGATATGTTGGCGTGCAGATCAAAGGCGCCATGGAGCTGCCCTGCACCGACAGCACACTGGAACTCGGCCGCGCGCAGATTGTTCCGGACGGGAACAACGGCGTCAAAAAAGCGGCGGAGGGCGGCGTTGCCGCGCTGATTGTGGAAAAGGACACATCCGCCAATATGGTAACGCTCATTGTGTGAGCGGATGAAAACAACAAGGAGGTTTAAATATGACTTACGACAGCATTAAACTGGAAAAAGGCATGTATCATGTCGCGGGCAAAAGCTTTACCCAGGTTTTGGAAGAGCTGGACCCTTCGGAAAACTACGCGGGCAGTGACCTGGAAGGATTGGACGCTTACCAGCGTCAGCTCAAGCGCTATGGTATCCGGGTAGCCGGCTCCGGTTCCGACATGGTTGAAAAATTTTTCAGCACGGCGGATTCTTCCGCTCTGTTCCCGGAATACATTTCCCGCGCGGTCGCACAGGGAATCCATGACGCGGACAGTCTCAACGAGATCATCGCCACCCGCACCCTCATCAACGGCATGGACTACCGCAGCATCACCATCCCGTGCGATGAGGAGACACAGGAACTCAAACAGGTGGCGGAGGGTGCGGCAATCCCCACTACCACCATCAAAAAACAGGAAAAGCTTGTTAAGCTGACCAAACGCGGCCGGATGCTGGAAGCTTCCTATGAAGCCATCCGCTTCCAGAAGCTCGACTTATTTACCATCGCGCTCAAACAGATCGGCGCGTACATCGCGAAATCCCAGTTTGGGGATGCGGTCAAGGTGCTTCTGGACGGCGACGGAAACAGCAACCCGGCGGCTGAGGTAGAGATGGGTTCGGACAGCTTCGGCTATACCGACCTTGTCAAACTCTGGAACGAGCTGGGTGATTTTAAGATGAACGCCATTGTCGCGGGTACCGACGCGATGGGGAAGATTCTCAACCTGGATGAGGTCAAGGACGCGACGGCGGGCCTTAATTTCCACGGTACCGGCAAACTGGTCACCCCGCTTGGCGCAACTCTGGTAAAATCTTCCACGCTGGACAGCAACCTTCTTCTTGCGTTGGATAAGACCTGTGCGCTTGAGATGATCTGCGCGGGAGATGTGCTCGTAGAGTACGACAAACTCATCGACCGTCAGCTGGAACGCGCGGCGATCACTTCAATCGCGGGATTTTCCAAGATCTTTTCCGGCGCGGTGCGCAAAATGAGCATTTGAGCGGAACGGAGGGACCCGGATGAACCTTTCAACCATCTGCCGGCTGTTCTGTAGCATGACCGGCCTGCCCATGGATGAGGCGCTGCGGCAGCTGCCGCTCATGCGCCTTGCGCAGTCGGAAATCATCTCCAAACTGCGCGCGGAGGTAAAGCCGGAACAGCACAGCGATCTGCTGGAACATCTCGCGGCGGCACTGGCGTTTTACCGGTACAGCATCATCAGTGCGAATACCGGCGGCGTGCAGAGCGTGAAAACGGGCGATGTGACCGTTTCAGCTGACCCGGGCGGTTCGGTCGATGCCGCGGCGGCGGTGCGGGATGAGTTTTTACAGCTCGCCGCTCCATTGTTCACGGATGCGGATTTTGTGTTCCGCTCGGTATAGGGAACACACATTTGAAGGAGGTTGTTTATGTCACTGAATAAAGCGCTCCATGCCATGCTTGCACGCAGTGGAAAGCCGGTGCATTACCGTGAGGACAACCGGATGAAAACATCATCCGGACTGATCACACCCTGCACGGAAAATGAGATCGCAGGGATTCGCACCGGATTGTACGGCACCCCGCAGGAAAACCGATATGTGTATATCTCGGTTTCCGGAAAGCGGCCTCCGGCTGCCGGCACGATGCTTTACAGCGGCGGAGCAAGCTACCTTGTAGAGGAGAGCGGGACTGTCAGCGCGGGAAAAGCGATCGAATATGTCTGGGCGCTGCTCCGTGAAACGGAGGAAGAGCGATGAATACATTTGATGAACTGATTGATTCTTTGTGCGTCAGTCTGCGGCAAAGCGGTCGGTTTGACGGGGTGAACGTCAAACGGGCTTATTTGGGTGAGATGGTGCAGGCTGCGCCGTCCGGTTCGGAGGTAGTAGCTGAAGCGGCCGCTGTCTCTTTGACCGGTGCGGCGCTGGGCGGTTTGGTGGAAAACGGAAAAACGGGCAAACGGATGAGCCTTTCGGTTAAATTTTACCTGTCCTGCCCGATTCGCTGTTCCGAACAAAACTGCATGGACCTGTTCGACCGCCTGTGTGCCGCGCTGTTATTTGACAGCGGATATGATGTGCGCGCGCTTGCGTGTTCTTCCGCTTCGGTGGACCCGGACCGTCACACCTATACCCGGACTGTTACGGCAGTTCTGGACATGCTTTATTTGAAATCATAAAAGGAGGCGTTTGAATGCCGCAGATGAAATACGGTTCGGTCACCTTCCCTTATAATCCGGAAACGCTTAAAATAGTCCGTAGCAGAGAGATTTCTGAACGCTTTTCTCCGCTTTGCGGCAGCATTGTGCAGGATTACGGGGTAAAGGCAGTTCGCGTGACCGGGGAAGGGGTTTTTTGGGGTGAGAACGCCGCGGAATATGTATCTGCCTTGAAAAAGGCGTTTGAACTGGGCGGCGCCAATACACTTATGGTGGAGGACGAGCAGTTTCAGGCCTGCTTTTCAGAGCTCACGCTTGAACAAAACGCCGCGGAAAGTGGAATCCGTTACAGCTTCTGCTTTGTGGAGGTGCCCCAGTGAGTTTTAAAACGCCAAAATTTTCGGTTACCGCAAAAGCGGTGGATGGCAGTACGGTTACCTTGGGAACGCCGGAAGCCCTTTCGTTTGATTCTTCGCTTCTTTTGCCATATGAAGAGATGGAACTGCTGGTTCCGTTTCAGGACAAAAAACTGCTTACCTGTATGGTGTATGCGGATGACTCATTGTTTTTCGAAGGGGCTGTGGAACACCAGAAAGCGGAAGGAGACGGTGACAAACTGCTCCGTCTTTCCTGTAAAAGCAAGCCGGGTTACCAGATGTCTGATAATCAGGTGGTGCCCTATGCGTATTTTCGGGTGACCGCAGATGATATTTTTAACCGGTATGCCGCGCCTTACGGAATCCGCGGTGTTGACCTTGACGGACTGGATGCCGGAACCACAATGGGCATTATGCTCATCTCTGAAAAGCAATCCTGCTGGGACTGCGTGGTGCAGTATTTTGTTCAGGCTTATGACAGGGTGCCGTTCGTTTCTCATGACGGGTACATTGTGCTTACCCCTTTTACCGGGAAGACCATCACCCTTTCCAACCACTCCCAGAACGGAGTGCGGTTTTTAAGTGCGGCGCCGTCGTTTCAAAATCAGATGGTATCCAGAGTGCATTTTTATACCGGAGAAGATGATTTCGGAGGATTGTATGATGAGTCTTACGAAAACGAAACCGCCAAATATTATCAGTGCGTGCGGGAGCTTTATTTAAACCCGGAGCGTTCCTGGGCGGCGAATCACAGCCGGTACGCAAAGTATTTATTTTACGAAAGCATGGTGGATGCTTCCGCGAGAACCGTTTCGGTTCCCGGATGGCTGTCTGTTTTCCCCGGCGACCTGGTGGTACTGGAACTGGACGAATCCGGTTTGCAGCAGTTATATGCGGGTCAGGTATCTATTACAGTGACCCGGCAGGAGATTACGTCGGTTCTCACTCTGTGGGATAAAACCTTTTCGGGAGGATTTTTTTAAACGGCAAGACTGCACCGTGTTCAGACGGTTTTTGCGGCGGTGGGAGTGCCTTCTTAAGGGAAGGCACTCTTTTTTTATAACGGTTTTTGTCGACGCGGTTGGGTTGCAATAAAGCGGAGGAATTGTTATAATACAAAGTAGAAAAGATATATTTCTGGTTTTAAAAGATTACAACACACCGAGCTTTACACAACAAAGGAGAAATCATGATGGCAACGTTTCAGCATTTAGACGAACTGCTCAAACAGTTCGCGGGAAATACCGTTCCCGGCTGCGGCTGTGCCGTGGCGCAGAACGGTAAGATTTTGTACGAGGGGTATTACGGCACCGCTGACCTGAAGACCGGCCGGCCGATCACGGAGGATACCGTTTACCGGCTGTTTTCCATGACCAAAGTCATTGTCTGCACTGCGGCGATGATGCAGTTTGAGCGGGGCAAATTTTTGCTCAATGAACCCTATTATAACTATTTCCCTGAGTATAAAAACACGCAGGTAGCTGAGACCCGCCCGAACGGCGAAGTGGTCATCCGTCCGGCAAAAAGCCCCATGCTGGTGCGGGATACCTTCAATATGGCGGTCGGTCTGCCGTATCCCAGCGGGGATTCTTACACCGAGCAGGCTATGCGTAAGGTCCGTGAGGAGCTGGCTGCAAAAGGAAAGTATACCCTGCAGGATGATGTCCGTGCCATGGCGGAAGTCCCGGTACGGTTCGACCCGGGCACCCATTGGGCGTACGGTTTTGGCCATGAGATGGTCGCGGCGCTGGTTGAGGCAACTTCCGGCATGACCATTGGCGAGTTCCTCAAAAAAGAGCTGTTTGAACCACTCGGTATGGAAAGCACCGGTTACCGTTTCTTCGGTGATATCGAACAGCGGATGTGCCAGATGACCCGCCGGGAGAAAAATGGCGTATTCGTCCCGGTCGAGACGGAAGCGGACCGCAACCATCAGCCGGACGCGGTCTACGAAGGCGGCGGAGCAGGGCTGTTCGGCACCGTGCGGGATTACATCAAGTTCACTCAGATGCTCGCGAACGGCGGCGTATACGAAGGCAGACGGTACATCGGCCGCAACACCATCGACCTGATGCGCCGGAACATGTTAAGCGACGCGCAGATGAAGGACTTTACAAACTCTTACAACGAGGGTTACGGCTACGGGCTCGGCGTGCGCACCATGGTGGAGCCGGCAGGCGTCACCAACATGCCGGTGGGCGAATTCGGCTGGACCGGTGCGGCAGGCACATGGGCCTCCATCGACCCGAAAGACGGGTTCTCGGTCGTGTATATGCACCAAATGATGCCCAACGACGAAGAGTATCATCATCACCGGGTACGTTCGGTGGCATACGGCTGTATGGAATAAAAAACGGCGCGGAGCAGAACAGCGTTTCTGCCCCGCGTTTTCAGGAAAGGCGGCGTTTTTTGGAACAGGAAAACAAACGGGTATGGCTATTAGATGAGGTGCGTGGGCTTTCCATCCTCCTCATGGTAATCTACCATTTTTTCTACGATATCGTTGTGCTGTACGGAGTGAATATCCCGTTGTTTTACTCACCGGGATTAAATATGCTGCGGGATTTTTTTGCCGGCGTATTTATCTTCATTTCGGGTACGGCCTGCCGCTTTTCGCGCAATAACTTAAAGCGTGGGGTGCAATGCTTTGGGCTCGGCATGGTCATGACCTATGTGACCGCCGTCGCCCTGCCGAACGACCCCATCGTGTTCGGGGTGCTTCATCTGCTGGGCGTCTGCATGGTTTTGTTCGGGCTGTTCGGGCGGTTTCTGGACCGTGTTCCCGTTTGGGCGGGCCTTGTGGGATGCGTTTTGCTCCTCATCCTCACTTGGAGCATGAAAGACGGCTTTTTTGGGCTCCCCGGTTTGTTCACGCTGGATTATCCGGAATTTCTGACCCAAAGCGGCTTGTTTTTCCCGTTTGGAATCACCGGCGCGGGTTTTGCCTCCGCCGATTATTTTCCGCTTTTCCCCTGGCTGTTTGTTTTTCTGGCCGGAGCCTTTTTTGGTGTTCCGGTCAAAGCAGGCAAGATGCCGGCCTTTTTCTACAGAAAACATCTGCCGCCTCTGGCGTTCGTGGGGCGGTACACCATCTGGATTTACCTCCTGCACCAGCCGGTGCTGATGGGCATCTGCATGCTCTTTTTCGGGTGGTTTTAACAAAGAAAAACAGGCGCCGGAACAATTTTGTTCCGGCGCCTGTTTCATTTTCTGTGAAAAATTCCCGTTTGCGGGAGAGGATTTTTGTGGTCAGCAGGCTGGGTTTGCTGTAAACAGAGTGAGTCGGCTGTTTGAAATTGGCTGAAAACAATCCTTTTTAGAACGGTGGGGTGAAAGAACCATTCCGCTGGGCTTCAGATCCTGCTGACACAACGCCTTTCCATAGAGTTGTCTAAACCACGGGTTTATCCAGACGAAGCGATGCTTTGCAGCGGGTTTACGATTCAAAGGGGTAGCACCTATCAATTATCCGCCTTCCGGTGGAACGGGCAGCGTTCTTTGATGCACTGGGTGTTCTGGGAAGAGTAGTCGCATAGAACGCGGGTGCGTTCCATTTTTACGCCGAGCTGTTTTTCTGCGAAGCTAATCGCCTGTAGGATGGAAAGGTAAGAATCCCGTTTGCAGCAGCGGGGGCCGCCGACCTCCCCGATGGCCCTCAGTGACTGCGCGGTCATCTTGTGGGAAAGCCCGAAGCTCTGCTGTGTCAGTGGGGTGGAGCCGGTCACGATGGAAACGAACATGCCGGTGCTGATGCCCGCACCACATGCGCCCCAGAACCCGCAGGCGCCGCCGGGCACCGATTCACCCCGGCTTTTCATTTCGGAAAGCGCGGCGGGAAGGTCGATTGCTCCGCCTGCGTTATGGTATGCGGTGAGCAGCGCCATCCCCACAAGAACATGATGCTCCGGGCCGTGCATATGGCAGAAGGGAAGCGCCATCAGCCGGTTCAGGACAGCGATGGGATCTTTCGACGGTTCGGACAGGCAGATACCGACTGCGCTGTCCAGCCCGCTCATGTGGCATTCGTTGCAGACGTAATGGCCGTTCTCACATTTTGTTTTGCTGGGCTCCCGTTTGTGGCAGATTGCACATTCCATGGGTTCATCCTGGTTCAAATAAACAAGCGGCGCTTTGCAGATGAGACATTCTTCGTTCATGTGGACTCCTTTTTTAAAATTATAGGCTGAGGACGATTTAGGTGTTGCAGCGGCTGTTACAGCACTTTCCAGGGGTCGTCTTTCCCCTGTTCCCGATAGATGCAGCTTAAAATAGAGTGGTGCACCATATCATCGATCGCCTGATCGGTATAAAACGCCATGTGCGGTGTGACAATTACGTTGGGAAATCCCCGAAGGATAGAAAGTTCGCGGTTGCCGAGCGGGTCGCTCTTGCGGTCGTAATAATAAAGGCCGAATTCGTTTTCCACAACGTCAAGCCCTGCCGCGCCGATCTTTCCCGCTTCCAGTGCTTCAATGAGCGCCTGCGAATCGATAAGCCCGCCTCGTGCGGTGTTGATAATTACTGCGCCCGGTTTCATGAGCTTGATGGATTCCCGGCCGATCATATGGCGGTTGGAATCATCAAGCGGCAGATGCAGGGTGATGATGTCGCACCGGGCGAGCAGTTCCTCCAGCGGAAGATACTCCGCATACTGCTTTGATTCCTCGTTTTCGAAGCGGTCATAAGCGTACAGCTTGCACCCGAACCCACTCAGATTCCGGAGCACCGTCCGGCCGATCCGCCCGGTGCCGATGACGCCGACCGTCATGGTGTGCAATTCCTTTCCCTGGATGCCGGGCAGGGTGAAATCGTTGATGGCGGCGCGTTCCATGATCCGCTTCATCTTGCGGATGCACATGAGCATGAGCATGACGGTATAGTCCGCCACACAGGCGGGCGAATAACTCGCGTTGCTCACCGAGATGCCCAGCTCTTCCGCCGCCGCAAGGTCGATGTGGTCGTACCCGATGGTGCGGGTGGAGAGCATGTATACGCCGGCCGCCTTCCACGCTTCCAGAAGCGGGCGGTCCACCTTGGTGGTGATGATGCTCACCGAACCATAACCTTTCGCCAGTCCGGCGTTTTCCGGTGTGGGCGCCTCCCGGCAGATGCCGAGCTCAATGCCGTATTCCCGGCTGTACCGGGTGAAAAATTCCGCTTCGTCAAAATCGCGGTAGTTGTAGACAAATAGTTTCATAAATTTCTCCTGCAATTATTGTAGATATTAGGCCGGTTGGTTTCCCCCGGCCGCGAAACAGACAGGCGGCATGCGGCCCGAAAGAAGGCTGCGCATGCCGCCCACTTTATTTGTACCAGTATTTCCGGTCAAGGCTGCGGTACTGAACCGCTTCCGCGATGTGCACCGTTTCTATGATCTCGCTTCCGGCAAGATCGGCAATCGTCCGCGCGACCTTGACCACCCGTTCGTAAGCGCGGGCGGAAAGCCCCAGCGCTTCAAAAGCGGTTTTTAAAAAGGAAGAAGCGTTGTCGCTCATCCGGCAGAGGGTAGAAAGCTGTCCTGCCGGAATGCGGGCGTTGCAGCGTACACCGCTGCCCGCCAGCCGCTGTGTTTGAATTTCACGTGCCTTCTGCACCCGTTTCCGGATTGCGCAAGAGGGTTCTTCCGGTTTGCTGGAAGCAATCTGGCTATATTCCACCGGCTGGATGTCCACATGCAGGTCGATGCGGTCCAGCAGCGGACCGGATATTTTGGAAAGATAACGGGTGACTTGCCCTTCTTTGCAGGTGCACGGACGGGAAGGGTGACCGTAATAACCGCACGGGCACGGGTTCATTGCCGCTACCACCATAATCGAACAGGGGTAGCTGAACGTCCCTCCCGCACGGGAAACAGTGATGAGCCCGTCTTCGATGGGCTGGCGCAGTACTTCCAGTGCCTGGCGGCTGAATTCCGGCAGTTCATCCAGAAACAGCACCCCGTTGTGCGCCAGCGAAACTTCGCCCGGCCGCGGGATGCTGCCGCCTCCCGCAAGCCCCACCGCGGATATGGTGTGATGAGGCGAGCGGAACGGCCGGCGGTTCACCAGCGGGTGTTCCGGGGTGAGCATCCCCGCGACCGAATAAATTTTAGAGGTCTCGATGCTCTCTTCAAAGCTCATGTCCGGCAGGATAGAAGGCAGCCGCTTCGCGAGCATGCTTTTTCCTGAGCCGGGCGCCCCGATGAGCAGGATGTTGTGCCCGCCTGCCGCGGCGATTTCCATGGCGCGTTTACCCGCCATCTGGCCCTTTACATCTGCAAAATCCGGCAGGGAAAGCGCGGAGGGCTGTATCTCTTCATATGGCGCTGCTGGCCGGATGAGCCCCTTTCCTCCCAGAAAATCGGTGAGCTCCTTGATGTGCCCGATGCCGAATACCCGCAGCCCTTTTACAGCGGCCGCTTCGGTTTCATTCGCTTTGGGTACGAATATGTTTTCAAATCCGAGTTTTGCGGCATCGGCCGCCATGGGAAGAACGCCCTGTACCGGGCGCACCTCTCCGCTGAGAGACAGTTCACCCAGAAAAATGCAGTTCCCGTTGGGGAGCTTGAGCTGTTCGGTGGCGTCCAGCAAAGCAAGAAGAATTGGCAAATCATAAAGCGCACCGCTTTTCCGCCGGTCCGCAGGGGTGAGGTTGACGGTGATACGCTGGGCAGGAAAGGTAAAACCGCAGTTTTTGAGTGCGGCACGGACCCGGTCGCGGCTTTCTTTTACAGCCGCATCGGGAAGACCGACGATGTCAAAGCCGGGAAGGCCCTGTGTGATATCTACTTCAACACCGACTGGAAACGCTTCCAGCCCCCAACAACCCATACTCTGCGTTTTTGCAAACATGTTATCCTCCTGTCTCACAAACGGATTTCATTAAGAGTATTATACTCCCCGCGGACTGTCGAGGCAAGGGACAGCCGCCGGGCGGGCGTGTCTGAAATCGGAGCCGATACAAAAAGGCGTTTCTATTTTTGTGCATATTTATCAATCAGGGTTAAAATTACCCACCAAAAACTAAAAAATACGAACATTAAATTTAATTCCTGTTCACAATTCGCCTTTTTAATTTTGTTATGATAAAATAGTTAAAGCATATCGTGAAAATATGTTTGCAAATCGATTTAGGAGGAGCACAGTATGAGCGAAATGATCGAAGTATCGAATCTCGCAAAGCATTACGGTGACAAGGCTGCGCTTGACGGCATCAGCTTTACTGTAAGCGAAGGCGAGATACTCGGCTTCCTTGGTCCGAACGGTGCAGGTAAATCCACTACCATGAACATTTTAACCGGCTACCTTTCCTCAACGGAAGGAACAGCGAAAGTCGGTGGATATGATGTTCTGGAAAATCCGATTGAGGCAAAGAGGATGATCGGTTATCTGCCGGAAAATCCGCCGCTTTATATGGATATGACCGTAAAAGATTACCTGGGATTTATGTTTGACCTGAAAAAGGTAAAACTTCCCCGAGAGGATCATATTAAAGAGGTGTGCGGCCTTGTTAAAATTGAACATGTGGCGCACCGCCTGATTAAGAACCTGTCTAAAGGTTACAAACAGCGTGTTGGGCTTGCCCAGGCATTGCTCGGCAACCCGAAGGTTTTGATTTTGGACGAGCCGACCGTCGGCCTTGACCCAAAACAGATTATTGATATTCGTAATCTGATCAAAAGCCTTGGAAAGAAACATACTATTATTCTGTCTTCGCACATCCTTCCGGAAGTGCAGGCAATCTGCACCCGCGTTGTGGTTATTAACAACGGCAAGATCGTAGCGGATGATACCGCCGAGAACCTTTCCAAGAGCCTTTCGACCGATCACCGTTTTACTGTGCGGATTGCGGGTCCGGAAACGGATGTTTACCGTCTGCTCTCCACCATCCCGATGATGAAAGAGGTCACGACGCTGGGCGAAAAGGAACCGGGCACATTTGACTTTATCATTGAAAGCAAGCCGGATACGGATTGCCGCCGCGAGATGTTTAAGCGCCTCGCGGAGCGTAACTTCCCCATTCTGGGGCTGCGTTCCAATGAGCTTACCCTTGAGGATATCTTCCTCCAGCTTACCGAGTCCAAACGCGGAGGTGCAAAATAAATGTTAGCGGTATTCAGACGCGAATTCAACGCGTATTTTTCTTCCCCGATCGGTTATGCCTTTCTGGTGGTGTTTTATGTGGTAACAGGTATCCCGTTTGCCATCCTGCTGCTCAGTTCCAGCACCGATCTGGTCATTGTATTCAGCTGGACGTTTACTGTCCTGATGTTTATCGTGCCGATTTTGACAATGCGGCTGTTCAGTGAGGAGAAACGCCAGAAAACCGATCAGGCGCTTTTGACCGCGCCGGTCAACCTGAGTTCGATCGTAATCGGTAAATTCCTTTCAGCGTTTTGCGTTTTGGCCATTGGCGTTGCCATCATTCTGGTTTACGCGATTGTATTTGCCGTGTTTGCTCCAATGGACTGGGCAGTCATTTTCGGCAGTTTGATCGGCACTCTGCTGATGGGCGCCGCATTGATTTCGGTTGGTATGTTCATTTCTTCTCTGACCGAAAACCAGATCATCGCCGCGATCGGCGCGCTGGTTTGCTGTATGGTTTTGATGATGCTCAACATTGTTACTTCGTCGATCGGATCCGGATTCATCCGCGATGTTTTAAATTCGCTTGCGTTCTATGACCGTTATTATCCGCTCACGTCGGGCATTTTAAACGCGGCCGATATTTTGTATTTTGTCAGCTTTATCGTCGTGTTCAACTTTTTGACCATGCGTGTGCTTGAGAAAAAACGCTGGGCATAAGGAGGACAGAGATGATGAAAAAACCGAATTTCTTAAGGAACAAAAAATTCAAATACGGCTCAGTCGCCACGGCGATCACCGCTGGTTTTGTGGTAATCGTTGTTGTGGTCAATATCGTCGCTACGCTTTTGCTTGACCAGTATCCTCTTACCATTGACATGACTTCTTCCGGAAAGTATGAGATCAGCGAAGAAACGCTGGATTATGCGAAAAACCTCAGCATGAATGTAGACATTTATTTTATTGGTGATGAGGCTCAGTTCAGCGACCCGGTGAATACTTATGTCTATCAGGTCAACGAGCTGCTTCGCAAGTTCGACCAGTACAGCGATAAGGTCACGCTCAATTATGTGGACCTGGAAACGAACCCGGGATTTGCAGCGCAATATCCTGATGAGAACTTTACAACGGGCGATATTTTGTTTGTAAGTGATCTGCGCACCCAGAAGAAAAACTGGCAGGATATGTACGACATTACGGCAGATAGCTCCGGTTATTATATTCAAAGCGCAAAATCCCATGCGGAAAGTGATATTACTTCGAGCTTGCTTTATGTGACTGATAGTGAACCGACCAAGGTTGTGATCGAAACCGGCCATGATGAAGCGGAAGCGAATGGCCTGCAATCTCTGCTGCAGGATAACGGCTATGAGGTTTCAACCATTACCAACATCAGCGGTGAGCTGGATGACAGCGCGCAGATGATCGTAATCAACGCGCCGACCAGAGATTTCACCGAGCTCGAGATCCAGAAACTGGATGAGTTCCTTACAAACGGCGGTAAATATGGCAAACAGCTTATTTATGCGGGCAGCCCAAGACAGGGCTCGCTGCCGAATTTGGAAGGCTTCCTTGCAGAATGGGGAATCTCATTTGAAGCGGGCACAGCTTTGGAGACAGACTCCAGCAACACATATGGAAGCGCTTATTACTCTGTACAGAGTTTGTCCGATGTTGATCTCACCACCGTTGGTCGGACTGAAGCGTATACCCTTCCGTTTATCATGTTAAACGTACGCCCGGTCAACATTCTGTTTGACGCGCAGTACAACATTACTGTTACCTCTTTGCTGACTACTTCCAGCACAACTGTCCTTCGTCCGTTGGATGCATCAGATGGTTGGACACTGGATAATGCAGATCCGGCACAGGCGTATAATTCGATCGTCATGTCTCAAAAATCAACCGATAATCCGGATCCGGAGCAGGTGGAAAAATCAACGGTCGTTGCATTTTCTTCCAGCGATATTTTCTCTTCCTATTATATGCAGATAGTTTCGTCTTACGGCAACGCGCAGTATACGATTGATCTGATTAATACGCTGGCGAATAAAGAGGCGGAGATTACAGTTGTGGCCAAAGAAATGATGGCCTCCACGTTTGAAATCAGTGCAAGTCAGGCTCTGATCCTTGGTATTGTTTTTGTGGCGGTGATTCCGCTCGCCATTATCATTGTCGGAGTTGTTGTGTTCCTGCGCAGGAGGAATCTGTAATCTATGAATAAAAAAATCAAAACGCTGATCATTGGGGGCATTGTCCTTGTTGTGCTGCTTGGTGCAATGATCGCATTGATGGTTGTAAACAATCAGGGAGGGGAGGAACCCTCCTCTTCCAGCAGCGACAGCACAGTAAATATCGTTGAAAAAAACATTGACAACATCACGAAAATTGTTATCCATAATCCACAAGGTGAAGTTACTTTGACTCAGCCGGAAGAGGGTTCATTTGCCGTTGAGACGCTGGGAACCCTTCCGTTGGAAACAACCGATGTTAAGAATGTTTTTTCCAATCTCGCTGTGATTGATGCCACGAAGGTGGTAAGTGAAACGCCGGGAGATTTGGAAGAGTATGGGCTTACACAGCCGCAGACAACAGCAGAAGTGTTTTTGAACGATGGCAGCAGCTATACCTTGCGCATCGGGAACGAGAGCCCTCTGGGTGACGGTTATTATGCTATGCTTGACGGAGATGATAAGCTTTATCTGATCAGTTCAGCGACTTATGAAACCCATTGCACTTATGCGGCAAAGGATTTTGTTTACCGTACATTGGCTGCCAATGAAGAAGATGCGGAAATTGAAGACCTTGTCAAGAGTGTTGAGTTTTATCGCAAAGATTTCGGGCAGACACTATATTTCGATCAGCTTGAAAATGACCCGGATGCTGCTTACAGCCCGGTCTATGCGAGCGCATATACAATGACATCTCCGATCAAGGCATTTGTAGATGGTGACAACTTCTATAATGTTGCCGGTGTAGCCACCTCTTTGCGTGCGGATGCTGTTGTGGCGGTATTCCCAACCGAAGAAGAACTTGCGAAATATGGTTTTGACGACCCGCAGGCTGTTTATACCGCCGGTATGACAGATGGGTCTACGTTCAAGCTGTATGTTGGCAATACGGTAACCGGTGGATTGGATGGTTCCACGGCGGACGAAGTGGGCTATTATGTTATTAAAGAAGGCATTGACGCAATTTTCTACATGGACGATTATCAGCTTACCTTTATGGGGGTCAGCGAATTCGAGCTGTTGTCCCAGGTGGCTTTTGCACCTGGACTGAACAGCCTTTCTTCCATGGAGGTAGTGACCTCTTCGGCTACGTATGACTTTGCCTTTACGCATACCACAGAAACGAACGATCAGGGAACATCTTCCACAACTACCACAACAACACTCAATGGCTCCGCTGTGGATGAAGATTTGATGAAGGACCTGTATATGTACGTTATTTCTGCCTTGGCAGAAGGAATTTATACAGATACGCCTTCCGGCGACGCAGTTGCTACCATCACCTTCCACGCGACGGACAGCAGTGTAGAGCCGCTTACGGTAGAATTCCATGACATTGGAAACCGTAAAGCATCCATTACCATTAATGGGCAAACTAGATTCCATACCAGAATGACTTATGTGACCAATCTGCTCAGCAATTTGGAAGCAGCGGCTTCTGGCGGAGAAATCAATCCAAACTATTAATGTGTTGAATATAACAATAAAAAACAAGCCGGTTATCCGGCTTGTTTTTTGTTTTGTTTGTTAACTGCAGAACAGATGTGCGCCAATACGTTTGATAACTGGTCTGCTGCGAATCCATTGATTGGAAGTCTTATCTGGGTTATAATAATAAATCGCTCCGCCTGTGGGGTCGTTACCATTCAGTGCTTCCCGTGCCGCTTGATATGCGGAATCGGCGATTGGCTGGTCGAACTGACCGTCGGTAATTGCGGTAAAAGCGCCGTCCTGATAAATAACGCCGGATAAAGTATCTGGAAAAGATGGGTGCTCAATGCGATTGAGAACGACAGCACCGACGGCTACCTGACCAATATAGGGTTCACCGCGTGCTTCAGCAGAAATAATACGCGCAAGCAAATATACGTTTGATTCGGTTGCGGAAGGAATTGTCCCAACACTGATGCCGAGTGCTTTTAGAGTCTGAGGCCCGGCAATGCCGTCAACCTGAAGGCCTTTGATCTGTTGAAAACGTTTTACAGCTGCCTGTGTAAGGGGGCCATAAGTTCCGTTTACTGGGCCGTCATAGAGACCCCAATCTTTTAAAGTCTGTTGAATAGCGGTGACTTCTGCGCCAGTTGAACCGTATTTTGAAAGGGTTTCAATTGCCTGAGGAGACTGCCACAGCATTGCCAATGCAGTGAACAGTATAGCGGCAATGTTTAAGAAGACAAAAAGGGCGATTCGAATTGGCAGACGATGTTGTTTGAGTTTGCTCTGCATAAATAAAACCTCACTGTCTGGTACGTTTTTCTTTGTTCATAACTTTCCCGTTTTCGGCGGAAAAATGCGAAAAATAAAAAACTTAATTTTTTTCAAAAAAAGTATTGACAAAAGTGAAAGGTATGTGGTAAGATAAATGAGCCGTTTTGAGAGGGGCCTTTCGAAAGGGAGGCGGGCAACGAAAAAAATCGCGGGAGCGAAAAAAAGTAGTTGACAAATCGAAAGCGGTGTGGTAAAATAAAGAACAGTCGCCCGCAAGGGAGACGGAAGCGAACCTTGAAAATTAAACAATGGAAAGCGAACGAAATAGACCCGTTAATTCGGTGGAACGAAAGGTTCCACGAACTAACAGATTTCGAAAGAAAAGACGTTAGTAGTTCTCATGAGATGAAGATCATCTTAGGGATATGATTTTAGAAGGCGAAAGCCTTTTGAGATACCATATTTTTAAGAGTTTGATCCTGGCTCAGGACGAACGCTGGCGGCGCGCCTAACACATGCAAGTCGAACGGAGCTGATTCGACAGAAGCCTTCGGGTGGACGATGGATCAGCTTAGTGGCGGACGGGTGAGTAACACGTGAGCAACCTGCCCTTAAGAGAGGAATAACGTTTGGAAACGAACGCTAATGCCTCATAACATAACGAGATGGCATCATCTTGTTATCAAAGGAGCAATCCGCTTAAGGATGGGCTCGCGTCCGATTAGATAGTTGGCGGGGTAACGGCCCACCAAGTCGACGATCGGTAGCCGGACTGAGAGGTTGAACGGCCACATTGGGACTGAGACACGGCCCAGACTCCTACGGGAGGCAGCAGTGGGGAATATTGCACAATGGGGGAAACCCTGATGCAGCGACGCCGCGTGAGGGAAGAAGGTTTTCGGATTGTAAACCTCTGTCTTTGGTGACGATAATGACGGTAACCAAAGAGGAAGCTACGGCTAACTACGTGCCAGCAGCCGCGGTAATACGTAGGTAGCGAGCGTTGTCCGGAATTACTGGGTGTAAAGGGAGCGTAGGCGGGAAGACAAGTTGAATGTTTAAACTACCGGCTTAACCGGTAATCGCGTTCAAAACTGTTTTTCTTGAGTGAAGTAGAGGCAGGCGGAATTCCTAGTGTAGCGGTGAAATGCGTAGATATTAGGAGGAACACCAGTGGCGAAGGCGGCCTGCTGGGCTTTAACTGACGCTGAGGCTCGAAAGCGTGGGTAGCAAACAGGATTAGATACCCTGGTAGTCCACGCCGTAAACGATGATTACTAGGTGT
>USBI01000039.1 GCA_900552945.1 uncultured Oscillospiraceae bacterium | reverse complement strand
TGACCCTGGACCTATTTCCTCCGTTTTGCTGGCCTGTTTGGGGCGGAATATTCAGGTGGTTGTGGAATGATTGCAAAAGCAAGAACAAATCCGCTAAATCTTTGTGCTATGCCTAATACTTTGGAATGTTCGATAAACCGCTAATTCACTCTTGTTCAGATAAAGCAGAGCTGGATTTAATTCGCCATCTACTTTGCCATTGTCGCCATTTCACTCGCCATTTAATTTGCCATTCCGTATTGTCGCATTGAGCATAAAAGCGTTATCAATTTTATTTCCCCATTTTTTAGCATAACATTGAGTAGTGAAAAGAATGAAAACCGCAGGACTTCGATATATAGCTCTGCGGCTTTCAGCTTTTCGATATTTTAGTCTCTTTTGATATGCTTTTGTATATCTTCCACAGACGGGAGCTGTTTGCTCAAAGCTTCAGGAAGCTCACTTGTAACTTTGTATTCGCTGACACCGATTGGCTTTGACATATCTTTTAAGGCATATTCAGCGACTAATGCGTTTTTGCTTTTGCACAGCAACAGACCGATAGAAGGATTGTCATTATCCTTTTTCAAAATCCCGTCAACGGCTGAGAGATAAAAGTTAAGCTGTCCAGCATATTCCGGCTTAAATTCTCCGGTTTTCAGCTCAATCACAACATAGCAGCGAAGATTAAGGTTGTAGAACAGAAGATCAATGTAAAAATCATCGCCGCCGACATTGAGATGATATTGATTGCCGAGAAACGCAAATCCCGTTCCCAACTCTAAAAGCAGCTTCGTTACATCCTGAACAAGAGCCTGCTCTATATCCCGTTCTACCATATCTTCCTTGAAAGGGATAAAATCAAAAATGTATGGATCTTTCATTGTTTGTACGGCAAGCTCACTCTGCGGCGAAGCAAGTCGACTTTCAAAGTTTGAAATCTTATCAGCAATAGCCTGCCGTTCATATAAGCCGCTTTCAATCTGATGAATCAAGACATTATGCGACCAGCCATTTTCTGCGGTCTTTCGTATATACCACTCTCTTTGCTTTTCTCCTTTAACCTTATCCAAAATTGCAACATTGTGCGACCACGGAATTTGTGCAGACACCGTCTGCACAAATTGCTCATCAGGATAAGTGCTTGCAAATTTTGACATATATTTAAGGTTGCGAACAGAATAGCCCTTTGCGTTCGGGAACGAGAGCTTAATATCAGCCGCCAGATTTTCAATAAATTTATTGCCCCAAGATTTATGCTCGTTTATGATTTTTCCGATATTGTAATACAGCATAATCAGCTCTTTATTTACACTTAAAGTAGCTTTGTACTGCGCCTGCTGAATTTCCTGTTTGATAGTTTGCACCAAATCAAGATACTCGTTATTATTCATCAACATCTTTATACCCTCCAGTTATCTATTTCAAAAATTGATTGCGATATTCCTGATGACGGAAACGATAGCCCTGTGCGATCAGCGTGTCCGTTTTCAATGCGACCAAGTTTATATCTGAGTGCATTGCCCGTGCGATCTGCTGAATATCATACCCATTTTCGATATATTCCAGTATTTCATCATCGGGCAGGGAAATTTGGGAAGCAAAGATGTTTGCCTCGTATTCCATTCGGCTTTGCCGCATATCGAAAATGTTAAATTCCTTGAAGCCGCCAGCCTTGACCGCTTCTTCTCTATGTAATGCGTCGTGTCCAATCTCGTGCAGCATTACAATACGCTCCATTACAGGGTGCAGATCGTCTTTTATGAAGATAAAACGGTTACGCATTAAAACCTTGTATGCCCCTCGCTGTTTCTTGAAGGCTAATGGGATAACTTCTATGCCCAGTTCTTGTGCGATTCTATGCGGATCTCTTGTGCAAAGGTCATTTGCCAGACGATTCGCCTTTCTGACAATCTCTAAAGTCTGAATATCCAAGAGCAAACACCCCCATTCTACTGCCAGTAAGTATATCTTATCAAATACACTGTCCGAAAAAGAGGACATCAAGCGTTATTTCCGGTATTTTTTGGGAGTGTACTTTTTATTCTTCTCTTTGGCGATCCAGTACGCTTCCTGAATGCCTTTCATCATCTCGTCCAAATCCTCATCTGCAAGCTCGCCGCCTGCAAAAAGCCCCGTAACCTCTGCCATAAGCTCCTTTGCCTGTCTTGCGCCTTTGCTTCCGTATTTGGATTCAGCGTTCAGCAGAAATTCCTCGTCATCGGTAAGCAGATAGTTGACATCGACCTTCAGGACTTCCGCCATCTTATAATAGGTTTCCCTTTTTTTCGGGTAGCGGGTGCCAGCCTCATAATTCGATACTGTCCGCAGAGAAACGCCGATTGCTTTTGCAAACTCATCTTGCTTTAAGCCTGCCTTCGTGCGGGCTTCTTTTACTTTCTCACAGAATTTCATTTCATCTGACCTCCAAATTATTCGACCTGATCTGAAAATATCTTGCGTATCTATATTGGCAAGCGCAAGTAAATTTCGTATAATATCAATACGCAAGTAAGTTGCGTATATATAATAACCGAACTTGCGTGTTTTGTCAAGGGAGTTCAATCAATTAGCTTGAACTTTTATCTACCAACAAATGATACCCGTTTTAAGGATTGAGGCGAATAGATGGGACGGAAAGATACAATCGCTGCGAAAAGTATTCGGAAAATGTACGAGCAGCTTAATTTGAATCAATCGGATATATTCTCGAAAACAAAACTGCTTCTCAGCGTATACCGTGATGTGGTCTGGATTACGCTGAGCGAATCTGCCTGTGTGAATGAGGAGCTGATCTATTACGGAGAAGAACTGAACAGCGCCCTTGTTTATTTGGAGCTGTTTGCGCCGGATACCGAGAAGCAGGAGTTTGAGAGCCGTATCAGCGCCTTGTTTGAAAACAAGTGGATGGTTGATCTGATTGATACCGCTATGGCGAAAATATATGACTACCATAACAACGGCAGGCTGTACCACGAAATCATATCAAAAAGCTACCTGACAGCGTTTCGATATACGGAGAGCGACCTGCTCGATTTGTTGAATATGGAGCGCAGTACCTTTTACGACCGGAAACGGGAAGCAATTTTGCTTCTCGGCGTATCCCTGTGGGGATATGCTATTCCGTGCTTCAAAGGAATCTTTAATATGAAGGGAGTTGATGAAAACAGCGATATTCCCGATTTTTTCAAATAAAGGCTTGTCCGACTAAAGTCCGACGAAATCCCTACTGAATGTCCGACCTTGCGTATGCTACACTGTGTATGCTGCCCGAAGAACAGCTTTCGTTTACGGAACGAGGCTGAAAACAAAATGGCAGAAAATTGGCGCAGTTTTGCCGATGATACGAAAAAGCAAATCTGTTACAATTAGTATGCCTAAAGCTTTGAGAATTTTTCTTGATTTTCAAATGCTGGTTGAATATCTTTTAGGCGGCAATACAGCAGCTTACACCTGCAGAGAGATAGGAGAGCAGATTGGTGCCACCGACAAACAAGTCGCTGCAATGGTATCTAAGGCACGTAAGTTTTTAAAGTCCAGAAAGGACGTCCTTGACCTTGCAGGCAACATTTAATCGAAGAGACGCTAAGGAGTAAGATCCTCGGCGTCTCGTTTCATTAGGAGGTAAATATGAAGTCTTTACTTAAGAAAATACGCCCCTTCATAATTCCAATCGTTGTTACACTGGTTGTATTGGTGCTGTTTCACAGCATCTTTATGCTTGGTTATGTGCCTACGGAATCTATGGAGCCAACGCTTGAGACCGGAAGCCTTATACTGGGCCTTAGGATCTTCGATGAATTGGAGACCGGCGATATCATTATTTTTAGACGTGACGGCTCCTATCTCGTGAAGAGAATTGCAGCTTGCGCCGGTGATACCATTGATCATCAGAACAGCATAGTAACGGTTCCAGATAACTGTTACTATGTCTTAGGAGACAATGCGGAAAATTCCCACGACTCCCGGTACTGGGCGGATCCGTATGTATCTCATGAAGATGTCATCGCGAAGCTGCTGATGCCGATAAAATGAAGAAGGATATCACAAACCAGAAGTTCGGGCGACTTACTGCCAAGGAGGTTGTTCGGACAGTACCGGGAAAAGGCAGCATCTGGAGATGTGAATGCGAATGCGGCGGGGAAAAAGAAGTCCCTGCCGCTTATTTATTGAATGGGCACACGAGAAGCTGCGGCTGTATAAATGCCGAGCGACAGGCGCGCCTAGACATCACAGGACAGCGCTGGGGGCGTCTTGTGGCCGTTCGCCATGTTGGATATACCACAATAGAACAAACCGGAAAAAAGCAAGCTGTGTGGCTTTGGCAGTGTGACTGCGGAAATACCAAAGAGATTTCTGCTACGCAGGTTAAGCACGGTGGCACGCGAAGCTGTGGTTGCAAGGCTATGGAGCATATCACCGATCTGCGAAAGCAAGACATTACAGGAGAGCGATTTGGCAGACTGACAGCGGTCCGTCCCACTGAGCAACGGGACAACAATGGCAGCGTTATTTGGGAACTGCGATGTGATTGCGGGAATTTGACTTATAAGACAGTAAATGCCCTGAAATCAGGGCGTGTACTCAGCTGCGGCTGTAAATACCGTGAGACCAGGAGCGAAACAGTGAAGCACCGTCGAGATATGGTTGAGGGAACCAATGTCAGCAACATTGTTGTTTCCAAGCACCTTCGTTCAAATAACACTTCCGGACACACCGGTGTTGGCTTGGATAGGAGAACCGGGAAATGGTATGCATATATCAATTTCCAAAAGAAGCATTATAATCTGGGTTTGCATAAGGACAAGAGTGCTGCCATACGTGCTCGCCGTGCAGCTGAAGCAAGGCTTCACGATCCTGTCATACTGGAATACTGGGACAGTCTGACAGAAAAACGAAAGAAAGAATTTCAGGATTATCTGCGTAGCACTAATAAGTAATGCGTATAATGAAAGGTCGTCTGAGCTTAACTGCCCAGGCGACCTCTTTTTTTATTTGTTCTTTTTAGAATTTGTTAGAATCTTATCAGGGAATACCGATGCATTGATCAAATCTGCGGGATCTATGTCCAAGGCGTCTGCAATATTGTAAAAGACCTCAAGGGAGAACGGGCGAACAATACCCGGAGCTTCGATAGCGCTGATATGTGAACGGCTCACATTGGATAACTCTGCAAGCTTCTCTTGAGACATACCACGCATCTTACGAAGCGCAGCTATTGCAATGCCGAGCTGGATGAATCTATCTCTATTCTTAAATTCAACCTCTTTACTCATTTACAGTCACCTACCTTTCTTCTATTATTATACTTTTTTTACTCTTTTAACGCTGTATTTGATATAAAGCACTTGACTAATATTTAGAGCAAAAATATAATTAAATGATACAGTTGCTAAAATAGGTGAGCAAATGTAACTGAGGGAAGAGTCTTGCCAACCGCTATACACACATGCTTAATTTATGGGATGCCTATCCTAAGTAGAACACAGCCGAACAGGAATCATCCCGATGGTTTCTCTAAGAGAAACCATAAAGAGATAGCGAGTTGTAAGATAGCCCATCGGACTGTGTCAGTTCGATGGGCATTTTGGTTTGAAACTTGTTAGGAGTGGATGATGTGAAAGAAAAAACATGCTGCTTTACCGGGCATAGGGAAATTCCTTCAGGACAACGTCGAAGAATCTTCGCAAAGACCGAAGAAGCAATCGAGGGACTTATAAAAAAGGCTATCTATATTTTGGAGCTGGAGGTGCATTGGGCTTTGATACAATCGCTGCCTTTGCGGTTCTCAAATTGAAGGAACGTTATCCTGATATTCGTCTGATCCTCGTGCTTCCTTGCTTCTCTCAAACGAGAGGATGGTCGCAGGAAGATATAGAGATATACGATGACATCAAACAGAAGGCCGATAAAGTTGTATATACTTCTCAGGAGTACACGAGGGGCTGTATGCATAAACGCAATCGCCATCTGGTTGATAACAGTTCTGCTTGTATTTCTTATCTCACAGAAAACAAGGGCGGAACTTTTTATACAGTGAACTACGCTAAGAGCAAAGGTGTCGAGGTAATAAACATTGCAGAGTAAACAGAAAATAATCGTACTCCTTTCCCCTGTATTTTAGCTTCTTCACCTCGTTGGAAATAAAAAGCGGTAAATGTCTATGGCTGTAAAAGGAGCCTGTAAAAGGAGCGGCTGCTTTCTTTTGACTTAACATTCGTAAAAATATGTGACATCTCATAAAATCCATTGACTTTTCACGATTTTTGTGCTATACTGTCTTCCATAAACAAGGCGGGAGATGAAGCGTATGGCTGTCCAGTACAACCGGCTGTGGAAATTGCTGATTGATAAAAAGATGAAAAAATCCGCCCTGACAGAGTTGGCAGATGTGTCCTCCTCTACGATAGCAAAGCTGAACCGGGACGAATATGTGAGCCTGGAGGTTTTGGAGCGGATCTGCCGGGCGCTCCGCTGTGACATCGGGGATGTAGTGGAGCTGACGGAAGAATCGGAGAAATAACGGGACGTCTGCAGCGGCTTCTGTGGAAAGGGTGGTACGATGAAAGGGGAACTGAGAAAGCCGGCGTCTGTCAACGCCATTCTGCTGATCGGTATTTTTACTTTTGTCTTTTTAGGGGCGGAATATCTGTTTGTCAATATGATTTCTCTGTCGGTGACGGAAGGGAGAACTGTCATTGCCCAGAACTATGCGCTGGGCGCCAGCGCCGTCGGCTTTTTCTTGTATCCGGCCATGGAACGCTGGGGCGGGAGGCGCTATAAAAGCGCGCTGACCTTTATCCTGGCGCTGGGTGCGATTATCTGTACCTTCATTGTCCAGCAGCATATCTCCTATGCGGCGACCATGACGGCAGGGATGGTGCTCTTCCTGCTGCTGGGCGTTTTCGGCAGCGCCGTCCACTATCTGGCTGCCGTCACCATAGACGGCGACAATGCATTGGCACGGCTGGCGGGGATCGCCTACGCCCTGGGAATTCTGCTCCAGTATGCAAACAACAACCTTGTCAACCTGGAGGTTGCGGAGGCGGCGTTTCTTTCGGTATTCCTGGCGGCTTTGAGCCTGCTGGTCATCCGAACGAGACAGGCCGCCCAAAGCCGCATCGAAATGACGGAGACTGCGGGCGCCTCTTCGGAACCTGCGGAAGACATTTCCCTCACCCGGAAAAAACGGACGGCGGGCATTATGCTGGCGCTGCTGGTAGTGCTGATGGCCTGCGTGTTCAGCACACTGGACAATGCCGTGACTCTCCGTCATGCGAGCGGGACGGATATCGGGCAGTGGCCCCGCCTGCTGCTGGCATTCAGCGGCCTCGCCGCAGGCTTTGTCTTCGATATCCGCAAGCGGAAGTATATGGGGCTTATTATGTACTGCGTGATGATGATGTCGGTTCTGTCCATTGTGGTACTGAACCTGGGCGCTCCGTTCCTGATCGGACTGGTGGTCTTTTACCTGTCCTCGGGCTTTTTCGTTGTCTTCTTTACAGCGGGCTTTATGGAGCTTTCCCGGCATATGCGCCTGCCGTCGCTGTGGGCGGGCATGGGCCGCGCCATGAATAACGTGAGCGCCGCCCTGATCACCAACGGATCGGTGGCGCTGCTGGCCACTGGCAACAGCCTGGCCGCCATTGTCATCGCCCTGGTGCTGTTCGTGGCGGTCAGCGTTGCTATGGCCGTGTATACCGCCCGCATGAACGCCGTCATGGAGCCCAAGGAGCCGCCTGCTTCCCAAAAGTCGGACGAAGAGCGCAGGGAGGCGTTCATCGCAAAATACGGGCTGACCGAACGGGAATGGGATGTATTTTCCCAGATGATTTCCTCGGACAGCAGCGCCCAGGAGATCGCCGACTGCCTGTTCCTGTCCAAGCGGACGGTGGAACGGCATATCTCCGCCCTGTACGAAAAGACGGGCGCAAAATCCCGCATCACTATGTACCTGCTTTACCGTAACGATTAACATACAGGATAAAAGAACACCCTGCTTTCTCTCAGGAGAGGCAGGGTGTTTTTGTGTGCGGTAACGAATTGTCCTGATAAAAAACATCGTTTTCCCCACTTGAAAAATGAAATTTACGCCATTCGGCATCCGGGAAAGGAAAAATCAGGAACGAAAAGTACACCTCAACCCCTATTTGGAACGATTAGAAGTTGTGCATATATAAAGCCTCAAAATAGTTGCTTTGATTTATATAATATGCACAAATGGCGGTTGACCGCCATCGGTTTTTTGAAAAATGGCGGTTCACCGCCACCTGTTTTGATACGATTGGCGGGATTTACGCATAGACAATCCGGCCTCTTTTCACCTAAAATGAGGGCGTAAGAATCCACTTCCCGGCGTCTGCCGCGGTTCCCCAAAAATTCAGGAGGAGAAGAAATGATGGAATACGTTCAAAGAGAACTTCCCTATGTGCGCTCCTTTGTCCTGCGCTCGGTGTACGGCGTGCTGCGGCAGGAAGGGATTACTTTTGGGGAGGAAGAGCCGGGAAGGGTTATTGCCGAATGGAGAGAGGACGGAACAGACGTCTCCCTTTCCATAACGGCGGAGGAAAAAGCGTTTGGAACCGAACTGACGGTTTCGCTGCGCCGCCCCTGCGACGGGATACCGGAGCAGAGAGCGTACCGGCTTCTGCAGGAGATGCTGGATCAGATCGTCCGGCATTTGGAAAATACCCTGATGACGAAAGGGGAGGAAGGCGCTTAAAAAACGCCGCTTCAGGGGACAGGAGGTGTGAGAAATGACGGGGATAAAATGGAAGAGAATGCTCGCCGCCTTGTGCTGCGCTTTCATCGCCATATCCGGCGGGTGTGCAAATCCCAGCACTTCTTCGGGCAGTTCTGTTTCCCAGGAATCCGGCATACCGGCGTCGCAGGAAACGTCTGAGACACAGGCTCCATCTCAGATGGCGGAGAGTGCGTACGAACCGTCCGCCCCGTCGTCAAGCGTTCCTGAAAGTCAGAGCAAGCCGCCGGAGAGCGGCAGGCCCTCTGTCGCCTGGAGCAGTATAGACGATATTTTGGCAGGGATGTCTCTGCGCGATAAGATATGCCAGATGCTGGTTCTCAGCCCGGAACTGCTCACCGGCGTTTCCGGTGTAACAGCGGCCGGAGAAACCACACGGCAGGCGCTTGTTGATATGCCGGTGGGCGGCCTGATATACAGCCGTCCCAACCTGAAAAGCCGGCAGCAGGTATGTAAAATGCTGTCCAACACCCAGAGCTATTCCAAAATACCGCTCATACTGACCTGCGACGAGGAAGGCGGGCGCGTCAACCGGCTGATGAGTACGGTGGGTACGACATATATCGGGCCGATGTTCGGGTATAGGGACCAGGGGGCGGAAACCGCGAGGCAGAACGCCCACACCATTGCTTCGGATATGCGGGTGCTGGGATTTAACGCCGACCTGGCTCCGGTGGCGGATGTGTGGTCGAATCCGGACAATACGGTCATCGGCGACCGGGCTTACAGCGACGATTTCGCACAGGCGGCTGAATTGATCCCTGAGGCGGTCCGGGGCTTTCACAGCGGCGGCGTGGCAACCACGCTGAAGCACTTCCCAGGCCACGGGGATACGCTGGCCGATTCCCATGACGGCGCTGTATATGTGTCGAAGCCCCTCGAACAGCTGCGCCGGGAGGAACTGCTGCCCTTTCGGGCGGGGATTGCCTCCGGCAGCGATATGGTGATGATCGGGCATTTGATCCTGACCGAAATCGACGCCGCCCAGCCCGCGCCGTTTTCCTACCGCATCGTCACGGAGCTGCTCAGGGAGGAGCTGGGCTTTCAGGGAGTGGTCATTACCGACGGGCTGCAGATGAAGGCGCTGACCGACTCCTATACCAGCGGGGAAATCGCCCGCCGTGCGGTGTCGGCAGGAGTAGATATCCTGCTTTGCCCGTCAAACCCGCAGGCGGCCGTCTCCGCTTTGGAGGAAGCGGTCGCGTTGGGAGAAATCAGCGAAGAGCGGATCAACCAAAGCGTGCGCCGGATCCTTGTCATGAAGGTAAACCGCGGGATTTTGAAACTGGAGGGCTGAGAAAGCCCTGCTGTCCGCATACCAGCTTCAGGAGGAAAGAGAATGAATGAACAAATCAATTTGATTCAATATACCAAAAAGCGGAGTCTCTGCACGCGGCTGCTGCCGCTTCTGCTGGCGATGGGGCTGTTGCTTGCTGGCTGCTCCGGCGGGACGGAGCCTTCGGAGCCGTCTTCCGATACAGGCAGCTCCACAGCGTCCGCCGGCAGCACGCCTGCCGCTTCGGCGCCGGAGCCGGAACCTGAGCCGGAAACGCTGGAGCAGGAGCTTTTGAAAAAGCGGGGCGTCGCCTTTGACCAGTCGGATTACAAAACCTTTACCGGCGCAGAAGGCGTGCTGAGCCTGCAAACCGTCTTTTCGGATCTCAACCCCAAAA
Organism: uncultured Oscillospiraceae bacterium; assembly: GCA_900552945.1. GTDB lineage: Bacteria > Bacillota > Clostridia > Oscillospirales > Ruminococcaceae > Metaruminococcus_A > Metaruminococcus_A gallistercoris. The sequence continues at coordinate 6,218 of USBI01000039.1, read as the reverse complement.
AGGCCGGCGGCAATCTGTCCAGCGTCTTTCTGTCCGGCGGAAAAATCTATCAGTACCGCTGCGACGCAACCCTGCCGGGGGGACAGAACTGCCGGGAGGTGGGAACCCTGCCCCTTGCGGAACAGCCCGTCTACCTCCAGGCCAACGATTTCAACGGCGCCGACCTGGAGGTGGTCTACCGGGGCGGCAAACGGTATTCGGTCAAGTCTGCCAGCAACAACGGCCCGTACACTGCGACGGAGAGCAAGTATCTCCATCCTGTCCTGACGCACGCCTGGCGCTACAGCGCAGACGGAAAAACGCTGACCGAGGACGTCGGGCTGCGGGACAGAGCCCAGCGGATTGTGCACGTCGGAGGCAGCTATCTGCTGATCGCAGACGGGAAGCTGGAGGCGGCGGCAGAACGACAGCTCCCCTCCGAGAACTTTGAAGGGATTTATTTTGACGACGATGAGGACGGCTATATTGTTTACGAGGTGGCGGACGAGGCCGTGGGGGACGGAGAAAAAGCGGTTGCCATCTTAAATGGGAACATCCTGGCGACCGATCAGGCGTTTTACCAGATCATGTACGACGATATCTCCGAGAATGATCTGAGCTATGAGGAAAAGACCACTAACGCCGACGGCACCCCCGCCGCCTATCTCCCAAAATTCGGCGGCGGCAACCGCTACCGGCTTGTAAAGCTGGAGCTGCTGAGCCGGTATTACAGCGACGTGCTCACCATCGCCCACGATTATATCATCACGGCGGACTACAAGCTTCTCCCCGCCACGGAGGCGATAGGCGAGGACTATGAATCGGGCTACATCGCATACCCGCCGGATGTGATGGAGAAGCTCCTCGCTCTGGATGGCTATTGAAATTAATAAAAATCGATCAGGAGGCGTTCTGCTATGAAAAAGAAAAGCGTATTATCCTTGCTGCTGGCGGCGGCGCTGGCGCTCTCCCTTACCGGATGTGAGCTGCCGTGGAAGCTGGGCGAAAAGGAGCCTGTCGTCAACAGCGACGGGACCATCACGAAAGAAGAAAACGGCGTAAAGATCACCGAGACGGCGGCCAGGTCCGTCGAAACCGAGCTGTATGAAACGGCGGATTTCAGCCTGCAGATCCCCAAGGGCTGGACAGTCACCAGCGGCGGTACGGCCATGTACCATTCCATCCGGGTGCAGGATCCCAGCCAGCCCCTCAACCAGATGTTTGTCCTGCTGAAGGCGGAGGGCCTGCTGCACAGCCAGGAGGGAAAGGACGCCTATGCGTATAACGTCACCATGGGGAACACATGGGCGCAGATGCTTTCCCAGGCGCCGGTGCTGACAACCCCCTCCACCGAAAACTTTTTCAAGCTGTTTTCGGAATACGCGGTGTTTGCAGAGCAGTGGGAGCCGAGCTATGCCGGCTATACCTTCCCCCGGTTTGACGGCTTTACCGTCACCGACCGCTTTGCCTCGGCCAGCCTCCTGTCCTCGTATGCTCTGGGAGAAGAGACGCTGCGGGCGTCCTTTACCGAAAACGGCAAGGAGGGCGAGGGGATGTTTGCCGCGTCGGTGGTGGACTTCGGAAGCGCTAATATTGCCGCAGGACCGCCGTCGGGCTATATCATCCCCCAGGCGGACGGCGGCTACTACATGGCATACAACGTCATGGCGGTCACCGCCGCGAAGGATACCTTCATCGAATGGGAGAGCGTCCTCACCAAATGCCTTGGAACGCTCGCCTATTCTGAGAGTTTCGTAAAAGCCACTGAGCAGGCCGGTGAAGAAAAGGTGGCGATGTCAAAGGAAATCAGCCGCATCACCAATGAGAGGCTGGAAATCATCATGGCGGCCTGGGAGGACCGGAACGTCGAGCAGGACATCACCAGCCAGATGCAGAGCGACGAAACCGGCGGCTACGAGCGCGTGTACGACACGCAGACCGGCGAAATCTACCGGGCGGAGGCCGGATGGTATGAAAGCACCGGCAGTGACCGCTACAAGCCGGTGACTGAAAACAAAATGTATGCAGAGCCCATCAGCGGTTACATCGAATAGGGAAGCGGCGGAAAACCGCAAACAAGGAATACATGACAAGGAGGGAAACGGAATGCGTCAAGTGAAAAGGCTCCTTCCCTATGTCCGGCGGTATGTGCAGATGGCCGTTTACGACGTGCTGGACGCGGAGGGGGCGGAATACCGGAAAGAGGAAAGCGGCGCGGTGGTCGCCCGGCTTTCGGTTTACGGGAACGCCAGCACCTTCAGCCTTTCGACGGAGATACAGGATGCGGGGACCGGACTGACGGTTTCCATGCGTGAACCCTGTCCCGGCCTGTCGGCCCAGGGAGAGGAACGGGCGGTGACCGCCGTAGCCGATAAGGTTGCCCAGTACCTTGAGAACGAGCTGATGATCAACCGCCGCTGTTTCGTGCCGGACCGGCATTATGCCGTATAGGGAACAGCGGCGCAGGCACAGGCGGAAATCGCCGGATCCGTGCGGAAGCGGAAGCGGCCAAGGCTGCGCAGACTGCTGCACAAACTCCGGCCGCGCCTGACGGTACGGTATGCCCCTCGTGCGGCGCGTCCGCTGCCCCGGGCGTGAAATTCTGTCCGGAATGCGGGGCGCCGCTCTCCCGGCAGAGCGAATAAACAGACAATGAATCTGAATATCTGGAGGGATATCTATGGCAAATGAATCGAGAGTATTCCGGCTGCCCGCCGGTATGAGTACCCAGGTAGTGGCGAACGCCGTATCGTCGTTCCTGTCCTCCGCCAAAGGGATGGAGGTGCAGAGCGCCGAAACCACCGAAGGGTATGTGGTACAGGGCCGCCAATCCAAAGACGGATGGAAAACCGTCTCGGGCATGCGCCTGGCGACAACGGTGCAGATGATCCGGATGGATGACAACTTAAACGTCACCGTGGGCCAGGGCGAATGGTCGGATAAGATCGGGGCCGGCGCGCTGGGATGGTTTATCGCATGGCCGCTGGCGGTCACGGCTGGCGTGGGCGCCTACAAGCAGAAAAAGCTGCCGGAAGAGATTTTCCAGGTGATCGAGCAGTGTGTCGTCTCCGGCGGCCGCTCGGTGGTGGTGCGAAACGCCGGGGCGGAGCTGAATGCGGGCATGACCGTCTGCCCCGCCTGCAAAACCCAGTGCGCGGCCGGCTCCAAATTCTGCAACAACTGCGGGGCGAAGCTGGAAAACAAATGCCCCCAGTGCGGGGCGGAGATACCGCCCGGAAGCCGCTTCTGCGGAGCATGCGGAACGCCGCTTTCCCCGCAGGGCGCTCCGGTGCGATAAAGGGAGGAGATTGCGTATGCGCAGGGAAAAACCGCCGGGGCGGCAAAAAGGCGCACGGCTTTTCAGTATGCTGCTGGCGGTATGCCTGATGATCGCGGCCCTTCCCCTGTCCGTTTCGGCGGCGGGGGAATATGTGCCGGGAAATCCCCGCTGGTCGGGCTACCAAAACCAGGTGCAGTGGGATCGGCCGGCGGGAGCGGTCTCCGGCGACAGCTTTGAATACGAGGCGCAGCTGCTGCTGGGCGACGATGTGGTCGAGTCCAAGGCAGTGGAAATCGACACCTATTTGTTTTTCACAAACGACGTGGTGACGCGGCCGCAGGAAGAGTACACCATACGGGTGCGTGCCAGATGGATCATGATCGTGGGCGACCCGGACGGCCAGTATATGGTGGCGGACGTCGGAGAAGCCGAACCGCCCCATGAGCACAGCTATACCCAAAAGCACGACGCGGCACAGCACTGGCAGGCGTGTTCCTGCGGCGACAAAAAGGATGCGGCGGATCACAGCTTCGGCGCATGGACGGCGGATGGCAATACAGAGAGCCGCACCTGCACCGTCTGCGGCTACGCCGAGACAAGGGACGCCGCGCAGACGTCAGCCACCGGGGAAACCACGGATAACGGGCAGGATTCCGGCGGCGAAGGCATCGCGGAACTGACCGATGAAAATACCGGCGTTTCCGTCTCCCTGTCCGAAGCGGTTCCGGAGGGTGTGGAGCTGTACGCCGGCGTCATGGAGGCGGAGAGCCTGCTTGAAGAGAAGCCGGAGCTGAAAGAAGAACTGGACGGCCTGCTGTCGGTGTATGAGATCAGCATCCGCCAGAACGGGGAGCCGGTGGAAATCAAAGACAGCGCCATGACGGTGCGCATCCCGATGAACAGCCATCTGGAGGGCTACGCCCATTACCAGGCGGTGCGGGTGGACGGCGAGCCGGAGCGCATAGAGGCAAAGGCCGAAGACGGCAGCCTGGTCTTTGAAGCCGGCGGCCCGGGCCGGTATGCCGTACTCGGTTCCGATACCCCCTTCTCCGTTTCTGCAATCATCCAACCCGACCCGTTGCCGGGAGACGAAAAGGATGGAAACGCCGTCTACATTGTTCTGTTGGCCGCGATACCGGCGGCTGTCCTGCTGATGCTGGCCTCCTGCGGCGGCGTGCTGGGTATGGCGAGTGGAGCGTCACCAAAGAAGCTACTGAAACGGAAACGGGCTCCAGGGAGCGCACCTGCACGGTCTGCGATTATATGCAGACAGAGACGATCCCGGTAATCGAGCATGAGCACAGCTACAGCGAAGAGTGGAGCTCGGACGAAAACAATCACTGGCATGCTTGCGAGTGTGGAGCAAAGGCGGATACGGCCGCTCATACCTATGGCGAGTGGAGCGTCACCAAAGAAGCCACTGAAACGGAAACAGGATCCAAGGAACGCACCTGTACGGTCTGTGCATATGTGCAGACTGAAGCCATCCCTGCAGCGGGAACCGGAGAGCCAACCGATTCGACTGATCCGACCGATTCATCCGATTCGCAGGGTCAGCAGGATCCTTCCGGCGACACCGGCAGCCCCCAGACCGGGGACAGCAGCAACATGATGCTGTGGATCAGCCTGATGCTGGCCTCCTGCGGCGGCGTGCTGGGTTTGATACACAGCAGCGTGGTCCAGATCACCAGCGACTGCTGGTCACTCCGCCTGACCATCCATCGGGGCCGTCCCACACAAGCACACAGCATTGTCAGAAAGGAAGGTAACAAACGATGAAAGAAAAACAAAGCATTATTAAGTTCCTGATTCTGGCGGTCATCCTGGCAGTGGCCCTGACCGCCGGCTTTGCCACTGGTGCCATGAAAACGGCGGCCCTGACCGCCGACTGGACCCTCAGCCTGAGGGCTATCCTGCGTCTGGCGGCCATGGCGGCAGGGGCGCTGCTGGCGGAGTGGGTGGCGGAGTTCTTCTTGACCCTCTGCAAGCCCAGGACCCACCGGGCCCGGTCCATCCTCTCCATCACCCGTAGCTTCCTGCGCTATGCCGCAGCCATTGTCATCCTCTGCTGGGGTCTACACCTCCTGGGTGTGAATATTCTGGCTATTGTGGCCAGCCTGGGTGTTTTGGCCTTAATCGTCGGCTTTGCCGCCGACAGCATCATCGCCGACCTGGTCACGGGCGTGTTCATCCTCTTTGATAGCCAGTACAATGTGGGGGACATCATAGAGGTGGACGGCTTCCGGGGCGTGGTGACGGACATCGGCATCCGCACCACCTCTATCACCGACGCCAGCGAGAACATCAAGATTGTAAACAATGCGGATATGCGGAACATCCTCAACCGTTCCGACCACGTGTCCAAGTCCTTTTGCGACATCTCCATCCCCTATACCTGTGATCTGGAGGCACTGGAGGAGAAATTCCCGTCCCTGCTGGAGGAGATCCGGCAGAAGCGTGCGGACGTCATGTTGGACACGCCGGTCTACCTGGGGGTGCAGCAGCTGGCTGACAGCGCCGTGGTGCTGCGTTTCTGCGTGGACGTGAAAGAAAAGGACATCTATGGCGGTGCGCGGATCCTCAATCGGGATCTGCTCTTGGGCCTGCGCCAGCTGGGTGTGGAGTGCCCCTTCCCCCAGCTGGACGTCCACTCTATGTGAGCCATGGGCGGGCAGAATCTGCGGAACGCGCCGCCGATGGAGCGGAGCGCACCGCCAAAGGAATGGAAACTTCCCCCGGAGTTCATCCTGCCCTGGGAGCCTGGCGTCCCGGAGGAGCCCCGCCCCGGGGCGGAGGCGGCCCCGCTTCCCCCGGAGTTTCAGGGCGGCGGCAGGGGTGCGCCCCGGAATCGGGAGCGCCGGCGGGGCTGGCGGATACTGGCCTCCGTCGCCATGGCCCTTCTGTTGACAGTCTGTCTCTTATACACATCTCCGAGCCCACGAGACCGGAGCCTATCTCG
>USBI01000038.1 GCA_900552945.1 uncultured Oscillospiraceae bacterium | reverse complement strand
GGCTCCGGTCTCGTGGGCTCGGAGATGTGTATAAGAGACAGTCCAATGCCCGTTCTTTTCGCTGGGCCGCCGGAACCCCCGCGATCCGCATGCCGAATTCCACATTTTCATAAGCCGACATGGTTGCCATAAGCGCAACCGACTGAAAAACGAACCCGGTATTGAGTCTGCGGTATTCATCCCGCTCATGTTCCGAAAGTTTGGCCAAATCTTTTCCGTCAAACCAAATCTCCCCGGAAGTAGGCAGGTCCAGCGCTCCAAGAGAATTCAAAAGGGTTGTTTTTCCAGAACCGGAACGCCCGCGCAGAATGGTGAGTTTTCCGGCTGGAATTTTCACCGATACATTTTGCAGCGCATGCACAACCGTGTGACCGGAACGGAATTCACGGCAAAGATCAACTGTTTTCAGCATTTCCTGCATGTTTAGTCCTCCCCCAACTTCAGCGCCTGATCCATCTTGATCCGCGAAATGATGCGGGCCAGAACAGCAGAACCTGCAACCAGCATGATCAACAAAACAACAAACAGCCGCAGATAATCGCTAAAATACGCAACCACTTTAAACGGAGGTACCTGCTCGGCAGGAGTATAAATCATCTGCAAAAGCGGTACAAACAGGTTCGCGGCAAGGCTGCCAATTAAGATTCCAGCCAGAATGGCCACACCGGAAATCAGCAGCTGTTCCCACAGGATCATGCCGATGAGCTGCCGTTTGGAAAGGCCCATGGCACGCAGAATACCAAACTGAAGAGTTCTTCCGCGAATGTTAAAGATCCAGTAGATTAAAAAGCCAATTAAGGTAATAGCCATAATAATGACAAAGCCCAGAGTTAAGGTTCCGTTGATTCCCTGCAGCATTGGGTCATTTTTCGCAGCGACCAAATCCTGCTCCGTATTGACAATAGTATCAAACTTGATGCCTTTTTCCTCAAACTCCGCGTAAATCATCTCACTGGTTGCCCCATCCGCACGGCTCATCCAAATCTCATAAGGCCGTACTGCCCCCTCCGCATGGATGTACTTCAAATTGGCAACCATAAATTTCAGATCATTTTCACCCGATTCCTGCGCATTCGGGTTGATAGTCGGCCAATAGTCGATAATTCCACACACGACCGCTTCCAAAGCTTTGCTTTGACCGGACCACGCGAATTCGATCTTATCCCCCGGATTGATGCCGGTTTGCTCTGCAAGCGCACGGGAAACGAAAACAGCGGTAGGATTATCGGTCATGATATTCAGGTACTCATTGATGTGAGCGGGCAGCAGATCACTGCGGCTCCACGCCACCTGCCCAAATTCATGCGGGATAACCCCCATGAGTGTAACACTATCTGCGCTTCCGCCATCACAGGTAACTGAAGTTTTTTTGTCACGAAACACCTTGGTTGCTACATCAATTGTATCCAGCTGGGTATACGGAACAAAGTCCGGTTCATTATAATAGTAAATCTCCGAAACCTTTGTAGCGTCATAATCAGCTGAACCTTCATCATACGGAACCATATTTCCTTCGTCATCATACATAACCTTAACGCTTTCATAGGTCCAGTTGCTGCTCAACACAATGTCAGCACCGTTGGAGTAATAAATGTGATCTTCGGTAAATGTGTTGATCGTACGGGCGGAAACGGCGTCAAAAATTCCAAGAGAAACGGTCATGATAAGAAACACCATCAAGAAATGGCTGGACCTGGTGCGCGAAACGTTCAGCAGTGAGGCATAAGTGCCTGGTTTCCAATGCTTTCTGCCCAAACGGAACACCAATCGAATTAGTAACGGATACAACCGCAAAAACAGAAGTGCCGCTGAAAGGATCGCAAGTGCGCTAAGCAGAAACAGCGCAGGGTCCATATAGGCTTCCGAACCGGACAATCCGGCTGCATCAAGCATTTTCAGATTATTCCGATAGGAAAAATAACCATAAACAGAAACGCCCAGCAGAACAACGTCAAGATAAAACTTTTTCCAAACCGGTTTATCGGAACTGCGGCTTTTTGAACGTTTGTGCCGAACAATCCCGCTCCTTGCCGTCAACATGACTGGTACAAGCATGGTAATGAGGAATACAACGATTGCCAACAACGCATAAAGGTATGCGTCCGGCACCATTTCCACCTGCAAACCTTTTCGGGATACAAATTCCAAAAATCCGTCGGAAAGACCCAGCATTCCACATACCAGCCAACCAAGCAATGGCCCGATCAGCAGAGCAATAGCCCCCAGAACACCGCCTTCCAACAAATAATTCGTAAAAATCTGAAAATTACTGGCTCCGCGGCTTTTCTGCACGGAAATATCATTCGCGTCATAGTCCACAATCAGTTTGGAAACCATGAAAACGTAAAGAAGAAGCATCAAAATGACCGGCACCTGCAAAATCCACAATGTGAAAGACAGGGAGCTCATCCTGCCGGAATAACTTCCCAGCAGTTCACCGATCTCAGTCGTGACCGAAAATCCCTCTGGAAGACTTTCTTTCTGAGCATTTATCGCAGCAGAATATGCAGAAGCGTTCTGCACCTTCATTTTGGTATAATCGAACGCATAGTGCCACGTGGCACTGTAAAGATGTTCCGCTCCCTCTTCTTCAAGAAAAATCGTCTCAAAAAGTGAACTGTCCATAACAAGGCGTTCTTCAAACGACGTTTGCGCCTGCGGCCAATAAAGGTCGGAACTGTCTGTATAGCGAAAGACGCCGGTTACAACAACCTGATATGTAGTTCCATCCGACGCAGTGACAACTGCTGTGCTGCCGGTGGAAAGGCTGAGCGATCCGACCGCATTTTCGGCAACCATTACTTCAATCAAGCCATCTTTTCGTTCAGAGGAAGGCAGTTCTCCGGAAACAAGCGTAACATGATCCCCGATTCCTTCCATTGCGGCAAACCGTATCGACCGCTTTTCCGAAGGGATATTTGCGTACAAATCCGGAAGCATATCCATTGTGCCTGCAATCAAACGCACTGATTCTTCCAGAACAGGAAGCGAAAGCACTGAGGCGAACTCTCCCGATTCAGCACGCTGAGACAGCTCGTTATAGGTCGCAAGAATCTCTTGTGCAGACGCTTCTTTTGAGAAATTGCCGCTAACGAGATAATCGCCGGGGTATTTATTTTCTTCTACCTGGTAATTTTCCAGATCTTTCATCAGCATGCGCTGAAAAATGCTGTTCGAATAAACGGGGATACAACTGATTGTTGTTACCGCAAGCAAGCAACCCAACATCAGGCAGATGGTCATCCACCGGTTTCGGAGCATTTTCCGCAATATGTTAATAAACAAGCGGCTTCCTCCTTTTATCCTACAATGACCTCTTCACCTTCACTGACACCATTAAGGATTTCAACCTGAGAGGTTGACATAATGCCAATGTCTACGGAACGTTCCGTCTTCACACCGTCTTCCAAAACGCTCACATAATAGTATCCTGCTGTTCCGGTCACCGCACTGCGGGGAACCAGCACCACATTTTCTTTTACCGCGACAACCGCTGTAAAATTCGCTTTCCCGCCAATTTTAAGCCCGGGAATTCCAGAAGCGGAAAAGCACACCTTTCCGTCATAGTCATTTTTCATATTGTCCGGGACACTGTCCTGTGTGCGTGTAACTGTAGCGGCATAATCCGTTCCATCGACCGTTATCGTAACATTCATGCCGAGTTTCAGTTCATCCGCACCATAGCCGGAATATTCAAAACAAAGATCCGCGTCATTCGCTACCCGGCAGATCACCGTGCTGTTGCCAACCGTTTCGCCAATATTGGTCTCGGCAAGGTAAGTAACCACTCCGTCGATTGGCGCGTAAAGTGTGGTTGCAGAAATTTCTTTTTCCAACTGTTCAATTCTTAATTCGATCTGTTCAATCTGCAGCTGAGCGATCCGCGCGTCATAATTGGTAGGATTGCCGTTTGTATCAACATCCGGGTTTCCTTTGGAAAGCGCCCGCTCCAAATTGATCTTCTGCATTTCCAATTCCAGCTTCGCATTATCCAAATCACTCTGTGCGCTGCTGCCGTCGATTGTAGCTATTACCTGCCCTTTTTTGACCGTATCGCCCACAGCTACCTCTTTGGTACGGAGAACACCGCTGCGTTCAGTAAAGGCAAGATCGTACTGTTCTGCGGCAACAACTGTACAGGAAGCTGATATTTCCTGGCTGATCGTACCACGGGTAGCGGCTTCGGTCTGATAAGTGACCTCAACAGGCTGTTTTAAAGGCGGTGCCAGCGCCTCTTCCTCTTCCGGAAACATGGAACAGCCAGACAGCAAAAAAATCGCCGCTGTCAACACAAGAGCCGCTTTGGTAATTACGTTTTGATTCATTTTGTTGCTCCTACTCTGTTTTTTAAGACGGAATATATTACAAAGATCAATAAAAACAATGATAAACTTTTAAAACGACAAAATTGCGGCATACAAAACTACAAATTCTGGCTTTTTCACACTCTAATGCGCCAAAATTCACAATACTTATCATTATTTTAAAATTACATAATTGCAATGTCAAGTAAAAGCGCACTTTTAAAAGACAAATATTTAGGTGTTTTTTATGAATTTTGCACAATACAAAATTAAGACCATTCTTCCTGTCAGTTCGTGCCGCTTTAAGTACTTTTTTAACATTGCGTTTTATATAAATAAAATGTATAATTCATATAAAAACAATATAAACTCCAAAAAACGGAAAGGATTTGATGTTACAATAGCAGGAGAGCATTTATACATAATTCCGGAAAACAAGGAAGGTTTATCTGTTGAGGAGCGTTATTGCTCACGCTGCCTGTGACATCAATTCGGGAGTGAAATTTTATGAAGCAACCATTTAAGGGTGAAATGCACCTATTGTATGCGTCTAATGACGCTTATGTCCCTTATCTTGCCGCCTCTGTTTGTTCTCTTTGTGAACACAACAAACAGGAAAAAAGCATCACCTTTCATATTATGTCTCTGGGGATAAATGAAGAAAACCGCTCAAAATTAAGCGATATGATCCATGGGTACGGAAGAGAACTGGCGATCTATGAAATGGGTGATATCAGCAAAAAAGTTCATTTTTCACTGGACACGATGGGGTTTGATATCAGCTCTCTGGCTCGTTTGTTTATCGGCAGCGCTTTACCTGAAAGCATTGAACGTGTGCTATACCTGGACTGCGACACCATCGTTTTGGATTCCTTGAACGATCTGTTTGCCACTGATCTGGACGGATATCTGCTGGGAGCAGTCGGGGAACCTACTGTCACAAAATCCAGAAAAGCTTTTCTCGGCATGGATCCTGCCTCTCTTTATATCAACGCCGGTGTTCTCTTGTTCAATCTTGACCTCTGGCGAAAAGAAAATGCCGAAAAAGCGGTTCTTGATTACTACGCTTCAAAAGGCGGCGCCCTTACCGCAGTGGATCAAGACGCAATAAACGGTGCATTTGAAGGCCGCATAAAAGAACTTTCGCCCCGCTACAATTACGGAAGCATTGAGATTTATTATCCTTATAAAACCCTCAAAAAAATCTCCGCCCCTGTACCATACATTACAGAAGAATGCTACAACGCCGCCAAACAAAAACCGGCAATTATCCATTTCTTGGGTGAAGAACGTCCGTGGCGGGCAGGGTCGACCCATCCATTCACCCCCGAATATGACAAATATCTTGCCTTGACCCCTTGGAAAGGGATACCGAAAGAGCAGGGATGGAAAGGGTATTTTTTCTGTTTTCGAATCTTCAACGCGGTCACCAAGCCAATCCCCATTCTGCGCTATAAAATTATCGATGCTCTGATCCCTGCGTTCATGCGTTATCGTGCAAGACAGCGAAAAAAGAATTGAGGTTTTTAAATGACAGAAAAAAGGCTTTCAATCAAGCAGAATCTGCTCTACAACTCATTTGGCTCCATGTTTTATCTGGCCTGCCAATGGCTCATCACCATTTTTGTTGTACAGCTTTCTTCTTATGAGGACGCAGGAAACCTTTCCCTTGCTATTTCCATCACCAATATTTTTTATACCATTGCGACCTTCGGGATTCGAAATTTTCAAGTTTCTGACGTCAATAATAAATACTCCGCATCGGATTATGTTACCTCCCGGCTTATTACATCAGCGGCTTCGCTTGTTCTCTGCGTGGGATTTGTTCTTTTAAACCAAGGATATACCGCTGAACAGATGGGCGTTATCATCATCTACGCTGTGTTCAAGCTTTCAGAAATTCTGGTGGATGTGCTTCAGGGAATCCAACAAAAAGCATCACGCATGGATTATATCGCGCGTTCATTTGTACTGCGCGGCATTCTGCTGCTTTCTTCTTTCTGCCTTGTTCTGTATCTTTCCAAAAGTCTGCTGCTTGCGATCACAGTTATGGCACTTCTCACAATGGCGGTCGTTTTGTTAATCGATTTTCCGACCAGTTGGAAGCTGGCGCCGTTTCGCCTTCACATCTCAAAGCAAAATTTAAAGCAGATTCTTCTGGAATGCTGGCCGCTGATGTTCAATACCACCGTAATCACTTCATTGGTTTCCATTCCCCGGTATTTTCTTGAAATGTATTATGGCAGTGAAGTGCTTGGGTTTTACAGTTCGGTTGCAACACCTGCAGTTATTATACAAACCGCCTGTATGTGGATTTATAGCCCGCTCATTTCATCGATAGCGGAACATTATGCAAACCGTGCGAAGAAAGAATATCGCTCGCTTTTGATCCGGGCTGTTCTGGCGATATTGATTATATTCATTATCATATTCATCGGCGCCGCTCTGCTCGGCAACTGGGGGCTGCATCTTTTGTTCGGAGAAGAGATTCTCGACTACGCGTACCTGCTCATACCGGTGCTTTTCACTACCGTACTCATCGCATTGTGTTATTTTATGGATATGCTGCTCACCGTTTCACGTTGGATGAAAGCGACCTCTCTTGCTCTGGTTGGTGCACTTGCGGCAGAGTTTGCTCTCTCGGTTTTGTTTGTTCAAACCTGGGGGATGGACGGTGTAAACTACATTTTATACATCGCTTTCGGCATTGCGTTGACAATACAAGTGATATTCTGGTTCGTCACTACGCGCAGACATTTTGCGGCCTCATAAGAAACGATGCAAGTATCTAAGTCATTCGTACAATTCAAAAAAGTAATCACAAAACGGCAAAAACCGCAGGAAATTATCTTCCTGCGGTTTTTTATACAGATTATAGGATAATGCAAATGAGGCCGCTGCAGCCTTCGTTAATAATCCGTTCAATGGTCTCCTGCAATTTCAGGCGCGCGTCTGCCGGCATCCGGTACAGCTTGTTGTGTAATCCATCATTGACCAGTTCATGCAGGGATTTCCCAAAAATATTGGATTCCCAGATCTGCTGCGGGTTCTCCTCAAATTCCTGAAGCAGATATTGCATCAACTCTTCCGACTGTTTTTCGTTGCCGACGATCGGGCTGACCTCAGTCGTAATATCTGCCCGCATCATGTGAATGGAGGGCGCAGACGCTTTAAGTTTCACCCCATAACGCCCGCCTTGCTTGACGATCTCCGGTTCCTCCAGACTCAACTCATCCATGGAAGGCATGACGATACCGTAGCCGGTGGCGTTTACCTCTTCCAAAGCGGCTTTGATTTTATCAAATTGCTTTTTCATGGCTGCGAGTTCGATCATACATGGCATGAGCTTGGATTCGTCCTCAATTTCAAGCCCGGTCTCCTCACCCAGAATCTTATAAAACAGGTGCGCATGAAGGGTAACCGAGATCTTAGCGGTCCCGCAGCCCATATCCATAGAAACTACCGCGGTAGCGGAGACATATTCGCACGTTGCAATCTTTTCCGCAGCGCTTTTGAGCTCACTCATGTGCTTTAGCCCGACCGCCGCTTCGCGGATGCTGCCGAACACGGCCGATTTGAGCCAATGCCCTTTTTCCAGCCCGGAAACCCATTTTGGAAGATCGACTGAAACCTCTTTGATTGGGAACTGGCACAGAATAGTAGAAAGAAGCTCTTTGATGTCGGATTCTGTCATCTCCAGACAATTGAGTGGTGTGACCGGCACGCCATATTTTTCCGTAAGTTCTTGAGCAAGATGTTTGGAAGCATCACTTCGGGGATTCGAACAGTTTAACAGCACACTGAACGGTTTATTGATCTCTTTGAGTTCTTTAATGACCCGCTCTTCTGCTTCCTCATATTCTTCCCGGGGAATCTCGCCGATGCTGCCGTCGGTTGTCACAACAAGCCCAATGGTGGAGTGTTCGGTAATGACCTTGCGAGTACCGACTTCTGCCGCCATTACAAAGGGAACCTCTTCCTCAAACCAGGGAGTCACCACCATGCGCGGCGCTTCGTTTTCAAAATAGCCGAGTGAGCTTGGAACAATGTATCCAACGCAGTCGATCAAGCGGACATTCATAGTCGTGCCGCCGTCCATAGTGATATGAACCGCTTCTTCTGGAATAAATTTCGGTTCGGTTGTCATAATGGTACGGCCGGCAGATGACTGCGGAAGTTCATCAACAGCACGTTCCCGCCTGGGTTCACTTTCAATATTCGGAATCACCAGTGTTTCCATAAACCGTTTAATAAAGGTGGATTTTCCCGTGCGGACCGGTCCTACAATACCAAGGTAAATATTTCCGTCTGTCCGCCGGGCTATATCGTTATAAATATTCCTGCTTTCCATAAAACTGTCTGCCCTCCTGTATTTCTAAGGTCACTGAGCCCGTCAATCGGCAAGGGGAATCAAAAGGATATGTCCTTCATTCATCACCTCGGATTCCAGATCGTTCTCCTCAATAATCGCGCTCACGGAAGTATGGTACCGTTTTGCGATCTCCCATACCTGTTCCCCTTCCTGCGCAAAATACAGGGTCACGGCAGAACGCTGGTCCCGGTCAACCGCTTGACTTTCATCCAGCGTCACATTGACAATCGCCGGAACACTGACGATCTGCACAGCATACGCCGTCAATGACAGTTCGATTCGAAGATCAATCTTCTTGTCTCCCGTCACATGATAAGAAACACTTCGGATTTGAGCAACGGCTTCAATCTCACAGTCATCAACGCCAACATCCCGGCCGATATCATCATGGAATTCCACCCGTTTATCCACCGCAAGAGGTGTTCCGGAACTGCCTGCACAGATTGCGCAAATGTCAAATTCTCCATCCAGCGAAAAACCATTTCCGCCCGGTTTCATGGAAAGACGCGCAACTTCGCACCAGACATCATAAATGGTCTGCACCTCTTCATCCGGCGTATCAATCGAAACCTGAACCATCGAGGTAAGCGAAGGAAGTCGAGTCGTTCTGCGGACATTCATTCGCTTCTGTTCCAGCTCACAACCGCATCCGGTCGAGTACATATCGCGAATGATCTGCTTTTCCTCTTCCTGTATGCAGGTGCAGATACAAACGAGGGAAATTTCAGTAGAAAGCAAGCGTGAATCGCCGTCCATTGTGGTTTTCGGCTCGATTTCCGCTGAACACACCTCCAGACGCACATTGCACAAGAAGCGGTCATCCACACCCGGAAGGTCGATGATCTGGCTCATTGGAATGGTGTACTCCACCATCTGCGGGCATTCATCCTCTCCAAGCGGGCAGTAAACGATGTGCAGAAGGACATCCCCTTTAATAATGACTTTATTGGCGATTACCTTAACGTCGGTTACTGTTGTGTTTTCGCTGTGATACAAAACAGACGCCACCGGAGGATTCCCTCCCGGAAGTTCCAGTTCTTCCCGTACGGTAAATGATTTGCAGGCCTGTTTGCATTCGCCGTCCATTTTCATAGAATCCTGGCGTTTCTGAATCCCGGAACCTTCTGCGTTGCAAACAACCGTTTCTTTGCGCTGATCGGTTACCCGAAGGCGTATGCCAACAGCCCCACGCAGATCAAACCGGCGGGAATTTACACCACGGCAGTTTATGTATTCACACTGCATCTGCACTTCTGCCACCGGCGACTCACAGGGAGATTTCAGCGTGACCGTTTTGGTAAACGGCACCTTCTGCACAAATGACCGTACATGGCTGGTCTCCTCGCAGATATAGACGATAAAGATGGTTGCAACCCCATCAATCACCACTTCGCCGCCGGTGATCCTGCTTGCCGTCATTCGGGGGACCATTTTGCACTTGAGCACTTTGAAAACATTCGGGCAGTAATCCGGAAGCAGGCAATCCAGTTCTATGGGCTGTTCTACCATCGCATCGAACACTACCTCATTGACCTCTATGGTATCATGGGTAAGCTTACATTCCATATCTGCTTCTACTCCTTTTTACGATTTTTCTACTCTATCGTATTCGGGAGCTGTCCGCGTTATGCCATATCCTGCACCAAAACAGAAAAAAGCGCATAAAATAATTAACGAAAAAAGGTTTTGACGTCAAATAGCCTGTAAAAGGCCATATAATCATAAAAAGTCAGTAAATCAATTTTAAATATGCCGCATCCAGAATTTCATTCATTAAAAATTATGTTGACAAACGCTTATAGAAAACGTATAATAAACTTAACTTAAACCGTTGAACAAGAAGAGTAGGTACTTTTTCAGGTGCTTTCAGAGAGCCGCAGGCGGTGGGATTGCGGCAGCAGCGATTGTACTGAATGGGCTTGTGAGGGCAATCCGAACGCAAACGCAAGTAGGTGCGACGGGGACTTCACCCGTTATCAGGGAAGCACATATAAAATTGTATGTGGTTATAAGCGCATCTGTGAACGCAGGTGAATTTGGGTGGTACCGCAGGATTTTCAGTCTTGTCCCATGTTGGGGCAAGGCTTTTTTTTATTGCCTGCACACCTGCTTATACCATGCGGAAAGGATGATTATTATGATGACAAAACGATGGCGATGGCGCAGCTTTTGACCGAAAACTCACACAACAAAAAGCATAGCAAAGGAGATTTTTAAAATGAAAAAATTAATGAAAGCCATCGCTCTTACTGCCGGCATCGCCATGCTCGGCCTTACCTTTACCGCATGTGACAATACTTCTTCTGAAAGCAGTTCCGGTTCTTCCGGTACATCTGCTGATACTGTCACGATCGGTGTAATCCAGTATACAGCCCATTCTTCGCTTGATAACTGTTATGAAGGCTTAAAAGAAGGCCTTGCAGAAGCCGGTTATGTTGAAGGAGAAAACCTAACGCTGGATTTTCAAAACGCGCTCGGTCAGAGCGAAACCGTTGATCAGCTCGCTAAAAACATGGTTTCAAAAGATTATGATCTTGTCATCGGCATTGCTACACCGGCAGCTACCGGCGCTTACTCCGCTGCCAAAGGAACAGACGTACCGGTTGTATTCTGCGCCGTTTCCGATCCGGTTTCCGCAGGGCTCGTTGAATCC
The DNA here is from genome assembly GCA_900552945.1 of uncultured Oscillospiraceae bacterium. Classification (GTDB taxonomy): domain Bacteria; phylum Bacillota; class Clostridia; order Oscillospirales; family Ruminococcaceae; genus Metaruminococcus_A; species Metaruminococcus_A gallistercoris. Next base: position 5,774 of record USBI01000038.1, on the reverse strand, counting down.
ATGGACAAATCCGGCAACAACTGCAACGGCACTTCCGATCTGCTGAACCTGGAAGCGCAGCTCAAACTCATCCGCGCCCTGCAGCCGGATGCAAAGAAAATCGGCATCCTTTACACCACAAGCGAAGCCAACTCGGTTTCCCACCTGGAAAAGATCAAAGAACTTGCTCCGGAATACGGATTTGAGATCGTGGAACAAGGCGTTCAGAGTGCTGCCGATATTCCGCAGGCAGCTGCGACACTTGTAGGGAAGGTTGATTGCATCAACAATTTCACCGATAACAATGTAGTAGATAATCTGCAAACCGTTCTTTCGCAGGCAAACAGCGCAGGCATCCCGGTTTACGGTTCGGAAATCGAGCAGGTAAAAAAAGGCTGCCTCGCTTCGGAAAGCTTAGATTATGTTGCCCTTGGCAAGCAGACCGCACAGGTGGCTGACCAGATCCTGAAAGGCGAAGACCCGGCAGAGATGGCAGTAACCACTGTGGAAGATTCTTATCCGGTCATTAACAGTGACGTTGCGGCGCAGTTCAACATCACCATTCCGGAAGAGTATCAGGACGTTGAGTTGGTAACGACCAGCGCCGAATAAGACATTGAAAAGCCGCAGCTGAATTGCTGCGGCTTTGATAAAGGAATCAAACAGAAAGCAGGGATCTTATTTGAACGAACTACTCAATATTGTAAAAGTCACGTTGGAGGAAGGCTTTATGTATGCCATTCTGGCGTTTGGCGTTTACATCACTTATAGCATTCTGGACTTTCCAGACCTTTCGGTCGATGGAACAGTCCCGCTGGGCGCAGTTGTGACGGGCATTCTCATTGTACAGGGTGTCAATCCATGGCTCTGTTGTCTCATCGCATTCATATGCGGCGGACTTGCCGGATGCGTAACCGGTATTCTGCATGTAAAACTGCACATCAGGCCTCTTCTGTGCGGTATTCTTGTTATGACCGCTCTGCTCTCTGTGAATTTGGTACTGATGATGGCGGGGACCGGCGGATTATCCATCGTTTCATTTTTTGATAAACCAACTATTTTTTCCGATGTTCCCGCTTCGTTCATCCCCGAAAAGATCGGTGATTTTCTCATCCGTGCCGTCATCGTTTCCGGAGTCGTGGCGGTTGTATTGAAATACGCGCTTGATTGGTACATGAAGACAAAATCCGGACTGCTTTTGCGGGCGGCCGGTAACAATGAACAGTATGTCACTATGCTGGCACGCGACCCGGGCGTTTCAAAAATCATCGGGCTGGCGCTCGGAAACGGATTTGCCGCGCTGGCAGGTTCCATCATCGCCCAACAAAAAGGGTCCGCCGACCTGCAGATGGGCACCGGCATGGTCGTGATCGGGTTAGCTTCGGTCATCATCGGACTCAGTTTATTCAAGCGCGTGAAATTCATGCGCGCTACATCCAAAGTGCTTATCGGCGCTATTCTTTACAAGGCCTGCCTTTCCATCGCGTTGGCTTTGGGACTGCCGACTCAATACCTGAAACTGCTTATGGCGATACTGTTTACAATTGCCCTTGTCGGAAGCGGTGCGTTCAAAGGGAGGAAAAAAAGCCGTGCTTGAACTTAAAAATATCGTAAAACGTTTTCACACCGGAACGGCGGATGAAACCACCCTGTTTGATCATTTTAATTTTTCAGTCAACAAAGGGGATTTTGTTTCAATCATCGGCTCAAACGGCTCCGGTAAGACCACCCTGCTCAACCTGATCTGCGGTTCCATGCCCGCGGATGAAGGCAGCATCTTTTTTGAAGGAAAAGACATCACCCGTCTAAGCGAGCACAAACGCGCCGCTTATATCGGGCGGGTATTTCAAGATCCGCAAAAAGGCAGCTGCAAAGATTTAACCATCCTGGAAAACATGGCGCTTGCCGACAACAAACAAGGGCGTTACTCGCTTGGGCGAGGCATCAACCGCAAACGGACCGATTATTACCGCACCTTGCTTGAAAGCTGTGAAATGGGTTTGGAAAACCGCATTTATACCCCGGTAGGCGCGCTCTCGGGAGGACAGCGTCAGGCGCTGGCCCTGGTCATCGCCAACATGACGAACATTGATCTGCTTATTCTGGACGAACACACCGCCGCGCTGGACCCAAAATCCTCTGAAACGGTCATGAAGCTAACCGACCGACTGGTAAAGGAAAAAGGGATCACCACTCTGATGGTCACCCATAATCTGCGGTTCGCGTTGGAGTACGGCAACCGTCTTGTGATGATGCACGAAGGCCATTCGATTCTGGACGTTTCCGGAACAGAAAAAGCCGAAACTTCCATGGATCAAATTCTTTCCATCTTCAATTCCATTAGCATTGAATGCGGTAATTAAAACACACCGCCTCGGTTATAATCCGAGGCGGTGTGTTTATTTGAAACCATCAGAAAAACAAACGAAATAAGAAAAAGCTGCTGTTTATTTCCAGCAGCTTTTTCTATGTTTTAAAAGTTAACGGTCTGCCGTGTCGGTAAACTCTCCGCTGTACTCATCCGCGGTCATTGAGATAACATCCCGCGTACTGTTGAGCGACCATTTGCCGCAATTGCGCATGGAAGCAAAACGTTCATCGGTGCAGGATGGCATTTCGAGCCCCGGAAGAGAAACAGCAAAATCAGTCAGGTAGTTTTCCTTATTAGACTGCTGCTCGGTCGTTCCAAAGCAAACCAGTCCCTGCCCGCTGGTACGCACCGCTTCATATGCCGGGTCGATCAGATAATACATTCCCCCAAACTCTGCTGCCAAAAGGGAATGCTCATTCCCCTCATGATCCGTCGCAGCCACAGGGATTGATGAAATGCCCGCCTGCGCAAACAAAAAGCGGCACATGGCAGACATGGCAGCACTGTCTCCTTCGCCATCAAAAAACGCGTTCCAGACCGTCTTGCTGTCATCGCCGGAATCAACTACACCAGTCGTCACATACTTATACAACGCAACTGCCCGAACGACCTCACTGTCCCCTTCCCGAAGGGTCAGACCCATAATTTTCACAACGAGCTGTTCCAGCATAGGGAGGCGCTGTTCCATAACCGCCGCCGGATACCGGTAGGTAAGGCGAACTGATTTGGAAGAAGCGTCATACGTCATATCAGTCACGAGCGATGCGGGCGGATAGCAGGCATACAGCACCTGTTCGAGCAATTCGGCCTCCGCTTCATCGCTGACCGCAAAAGAATCCGAAACCGAATCGATCGCGTCAACCGCACTGTGATATGTTTCCAGTGAACTGCCCAAAAGCTGTTCTACATCAGATGGAAGCGCATAACGATTGTATGTAAATTCATAAGCCGGAAGGTCATCGGAAGAGTCAGTACTGCTGACCGAACTGGAAGAACTTTCATCCTCCGAAACAGGAGTACAGGAAGCAAACAGGCCGCAAAGCAGTATCGCCGCAAGCAGCAGAGAAAATTTTTTCATACAAACAAACATCCTTTATTTAAAATACCATAATGCTATTATCATATCTCAGAATTTTACCGGAATCAACCGGTAATTGTTAAATTTTGACCAATAAGAAGCCTTGCAAGTTTATTATGTCAAGCGTATAATAAGAAGGAAACTTTAAGGAGGTAAATCTGATGCGTATTGTAATGCTTGAACCACTCGGCGTTTCGGAAGAAACAATGATGGAAGCGGCAAAGCCGTTGACCGATGCAGGCCACGAGTTTGTCTTTTGCGGAAGCAAAATTGCTACCGATGCTGAAAAGATTGAAAAAGCAAAAGACGCCGACATTCTCATTGTTGCAAACTCTCCGCTCAGCGAAGAAGTTGTTCTTTCTGCGCCAAACTTAAAAATGATCTCAGTTGCGTTTACCGGTGTTGACCACATCCCCGCTGTCTGCAACGACAAGGGAATCCTTGTGTGCAATGCACAGGGGTACTGCACCGACGCCGTAGCAGAACTCACCTTCGGGCTCATTCTTGCTGTTTACCGTAACATTCTGCCGTGCCATGCACGCACAGCGGCAGGGCAAACCAAAGACGGTTTAGTAGGATTTGAAGTTGCCGGAAAGACCATTGGTATTGTTGGAACCGGCGCGATCGGTATCCGTGTTGCGGAACTTGCCAAAGCGTTTGGCTGCAAACTGCTGGGATACAGCCGCAGCGAACGGAAAGAAGCCAAGGATGTTGGTATTGAGTACTGTTCGTTGGATGACCTTATGAAACGTGCGGACATCATCACTCTTCACACACCTCTCACCGCAGAAACCAAACATCTCATCAGCAAAGAGAAAATCGCGCTGATGAAAGAAAATGCTATTTTGGTTAACGTTGCCCGCGGAGGTGTTGTTGATTCTGCCGCACTGGCGGATGCCCTGAACAGCGGAAAAATCGCAGGAGCAGGCATTGACGTGTTTGAAACGGAACCGCCGGTCAATACCGATCATCCGTTGCTGCACTCCAAAAACACCGTCCTCACGCCACACGTTGCGTTTGCGACCCATGAATCCATGGTTCGCCGTGCAGGAATGGTTGTGGATAACATCACCGCTTACTTAAACGGTTCTCCCATTAACGTTAAAATGGGGCAGAAATAGAAAAAAGTGAAAATCGGGTTCTCCCGTTTTCAAATACATTTTTTAAAGGAGAAGATACCTTTATGAAGAAGAAAATCATTGCCATTGTAATGGCAGCTGTTCTTGCGCTCTGCGTATTTGCCGGTTGTTCCAACGGTGGCAGCGATACCGGTTCCGGCGCAAACACCGACTACATGTCCTGGACTGCAACCGAATGGAATGCTGCTTCCGACGCTGAGAAAGAAGCCGCCACTACCGCCCTCATGAAATACATGATTGAAGACAACGGCATTTCCATGACGGATGAGATGCTGTCCAGCTCATTGGAGCCGCAGATGGATACCATGATGTCCAGTTTGGATACTGCTTTTGCAGCCAGTGATACCATCACCCTGAAAGATATTGCGGAAGCAAGTTCTTCTGTAATGGGAGATATGCTCCAATAAGCGATTCTCTTTGAAAAAGCACACTCGTTTGAGTGTGCTTTTTCTTTTTCCGGTGTATACAAAACAAATGTCACTGTCACCGTTTAGAATACGTTTTTGTTTCCATAATGGACCGTTTCTGAAACACGACCGTTCAAAACAGAAAATCAGCGTACCGTTCCCGCCCGATCTTCAGATAACGCTCCGCCTGCGCTGTTGTCATAGGGTATCCGTCCACGATGAGCTGTGTATAGCAAAGCGGGCTGGCGGCAAAGCTTATATAAATCTGTTTGGCCTGTTCCCGGTTGGAACGACGAAACATATCCACACATTCTCCCAAAACGTAAATACGAATTTCATACATGCTCTCACTTCCTTTGACTGGTGTTCTGTGTTCATTTTACAAAAGAAGTCGTATGACATTCCATGACCAGTCAAGAGAAGGTTTCACAAAATAAAAGCGGCGTTTCAAACGCCGCTTTTATTTACTTCAACGCAAAAATATCGCCCTGCCCGGAGTAACACAGGTCAGTCTTCAATTCGAGCGTGCCGTCATTTGTAAACTGGAATTCAATGTTACGCACGTCTTCACCCAAAAATCCGAAAAAGTCAACTTCGGTTACATTCAACACAAAGCGGTCACCGTCTTTAACATAGGTGCCGGTGTAATGGCCCATGCCGGCATAAAGGTTCTCCGTTATAACAAAACTGCCGTCTGCGTTGAAAACAACTGTAGGGAGGTATTCCTCTGAAACGCCTTCCCACTGTGCGGTAGCTGTCTCTTATACACATCTCCGAGCCCACGAGACCGGAGCCTATCT
>USBI01000037.1 GCA_900552945.1 uncultured Oscillospiraceae bacterium | reverse complement strand
GCGCAAAAGAAACGTACTCAGCATAAGTTAACTGAAAAATTTTATTTTTGGAATAAATTCATATATAATTGTAATTTTCGAATATTTATTTTACAATAAATCTCTTTTTATCGTAAAATAATTCTATAAAATTATTTATTATATACAAAAGGTAGTTGCATTTCAATGTGAGATCAGTTATACTACTTACAAACACACAACACGTCTGCAAAAGAAAGGAAAGGGAAATCAAATGAAACTGAAAAAGCGGATATTCAGTGCAGTAATTGCCTTCATGCTGATCCTTACCACGGTCAACTTGATGGCTTTCGCACAGAATTCCAACGGATTAAACGGTTCCGGTACACAAGATGATCCTTATCTAATTTCTTCAGCAAGCCAGCTTACAGAACTCAACGGCAAACGTGATGTTTACGTTGAGTTGACACAGGACATTGACCTGTCTCAGGTCATTGCAACGGATGCCGGTGACTGGTACGATTTTTACATCACTGATTTTTCGGGCACCATCGACGGAAAGGGACACAAGCTTTATAACTTCGGCTACAACACCGCCTTTATCGGCAATTTCTACGGCGGCGAACTCAAAAACCTGACACTGGAAGCAAACGAGAATCCATGTGGACTGGTATTTAACGGAGACAAAGGCGGTACTTACAACTACACCGACATCAATTTGACCGGTTATGTAAAGTATAGCACCGATAACAACAACGAAGCGTTACTCATGACCTACGCCAGCGGCAATGTGACCTTAACACGGGTCCACAACAGCGCTGATATTGAATCACCTACTTATAACGGGCTTTTCATCGGTTATTCTCCTTTCGAGAACAGCAATTATACGCTCGACAGCTGTACCTACAGCGGCGATGCCATTATGAAAGAACCCGGTATTGTATTTGCGAATGGCTCATATATCAGCCATTTGCTCGGAGATGAGCCAAGCAGCACTCTGACCGTTGAAAACTGCGAAATTTCCGGAACCATTCTGGGAACAAGCGCAAAACCGCATTATCTTTCCTGTGTCTCCTTCCCCTCAGATGGTTCGGCAAATGCACTGGAAGCAGAAGTAGCTAATGGGTTTACTAAAACCGGCACGATCGATAAAACAACTCCCCTGACTGGTTATAGTTTCGAACTCAACAGTGGCGGCAAGTTGCGCATTACCGTTACAGACGAAAACAGCCAAATCGGTTCATTCCAGGTCGTTTCTAAAAAGTATGCGACCATGTATCTGCCAAGCGGCATCAATGCCGGAACACAGCTTGTCAATGTTTCCGAGACCATTCCGGTCAAAGCGGGAACAACGACCTATTATTCTTCTCTGGGTAAAGTTCAGTTTTATGACGGCACAGACGGTGAGCTTGGTACCACCGGTGTGAATGGTTCACTGAACATCACCAAAAAAGACGGCAAGATCGGTTATCTGCTGTCCAACCTTAAATTAAATGATTCTTACGTTTACAAATTCGGTGCGTTTGATTCCCAAAACAACTGGGCAACTTCTGACGCGTTGGTGTATGTTTACAACACCGAAGGCAAACTGATCAACATTGTAAACGGACCGACTTCCGCTGAATTTACTGTTCCGGAACTGAGCGTTACTGCAAACGAAGCCGATACACTCTCTTCCGTGGCAGCACCTGAAGGTTACACCTGGGTAAATGGTAATGTTAAAGTCGTTGCAGGCGGGCAGATTTGTTTTGCTCAGAAGGACAACACCGTTGTTCCGGTCAATGTGACCGGTAATCCGCTGCCGATCGCAGAAGTTCCTGTAATTGATCCGAACAAACCGGTTGAAGAAGTTGTGGCCGGTGCAACGGAGGACACAAAGAAAGTTCTGGAAGGTATTATTAACGGCGCTGTCAACGGAAGTTCAGAAATTGTTGGTGCCGACTTGCAGAATAAAATCGATGCCGCAGCCGCAGCTGGGCAGCAGATTGTAATCTCCCTTGAGATCCAGCCGCAGAATAAATCCGAAGTAGAACAGGAAACTGTGACAAAAATCGAAGCTTTGCTAAACAAAAGCGCAACAGAAACAACCACTCTTACCGTTGCACAGTATTTCGACATCAGCGTCCTGGTACAAGCAGATCAATCCATATTGGGTAATATTACCGATCTGAAAGGCAAAACGCTAACACTCCAAATCGCAATTCCTGATTCTCTCATCGCTGAAGGACGCACCTTCAAGATTCTGCGTGTTCATGAAGGTACGGCTGAATTACTGGATGCAACACTGAATGGGAATCTGCTTACTTTTGAAACAGACCGGTTCTCTACTTACGCTTTAGTTGCGGTCGATAAATCTTCCACCACTCCTTCGACATCCGATAACGAAACAACATCGAGCTCTTCAACCGGCAACCAAGACTCTGCAGAAGAGGTTCCTACAACAGGTCAAAGCAATATTCCGCTGGTTGCTGCTATTGTTCTTTTGTTAAGCATGAGTGGGTTAATCGCATTTGGCTACAAAAATTCAACTCGTTCCAAAAAATAATCGTGATGTATAAAGGACGGCAGTAAATGCCGTCCTTTTTCTATTCCAACGACCAGAAAAACAGGTTTGATCGTTTTCCCGTTTGTTTTGCGCAGATTCATTGCAGGGAATAGTTTTTCACATAGACAAAACAGTTTTCTGCATATCCAACCAAACAAAAGGCAGGCACTGTTAGGTAACAGTACCTGCCTTTTGTTTTAAAGTCTACAAATACAAATCCTATTAGAACATAAGATCTTCGTACGTTGGGAACGGCCAGTATTCTTTCGCGGTAATCAGCTCTAAAGAATCAGCTGTTTGACGAAGCGCATCCATGTTCGGGAGCACAACGTCTTTATATGCTTTGGCACGCTCTAACGCATCTTCTATATCTTTCGCAGAAGAAACGCTTCTCTCCAACTCTTCAATCTGCTTGGAAAGACGTCCGCTCAATTCTGAAAGCTGTTTTGCAAGCTCGGTTTCAGCTGTTAAATCAAGGCCGATGCCAATCTGCATTTTAGAAGAAAGCGTACCACAAACCAGATTGTTATAACGAATTACCGCCGGAAGGATCTGCCGGCGTGCCATATCCACCATAGTAAGCGCTTCAATGTTAACAACCTTGGAATAGTTTTCCATCAAAATCTCATAACGGGAGTGAATCTCCGCTTCAGAGAATACATGGTTTTTAATAAACACTTCCATGTTTTTCGGCTCAATGTAAGCCGGCAAAGCGTCTACTGTTGTGGGCAGATTCGGCAGACCGCGACGAGCTGCTTCTTTTACCCACTCTTCCGAATAGTTGTTGCCGTTAAACACAATGCGCTTATGGTTACGGTAGGTCTCCTGAATGAGATTATGCAGTTCAGACTGAAAATCATCTGCCGCTTCCAAACGGTCTGCAAACTGACTCAACACTTCAGCAACAATGGTATTTAAAAAGATATTCGGACAGGCAATGTTCAGGCTGGAACCAAGCATGCGGAATTCGAACTTATTACCGGTAAACGCGAACGGCGAAGTGCGGTTACGGTCCGTTGCATCTTTTGCGAATTTTGGAAGAACACTAACGCCGACTTCCAGCATTTTCTTTTCTGTTTTGCTGCCTGTCTCGCCGGTTTCAATCGCACGAAGGATGTTGTCCAGCTCGTCGCCAATGAACATTGAAACAATTGACGGAGGCGCCTCATTTCCGCCCAAACGATGATCGTTACCCGGGCTGGCTACGCAAACACGAAGCAAGGATGAATACTCATCCACCGCCTGCATTACCGCAACCAAGAAAAGCAGGAACTGTGCGTTCTCCCGAGGAGATTTGCCCGGGTCGAGCAGATTCTGGCCATCATCGGTTGAAAGCGCCCAGTTGTTGTGCTTACCGGAACCATTCACCCCGGCGTACGGTTTTTCCTGAAGCAGGCAGGCAAAACCATGTTTATTGGCTACATTGCGCATGACTTCCATGGTAAGCTGGTTGTGGTCAGTCGCAATGTTACTGGTCTCAAAAATAGGTGCCATCTCATGCTGAGAAGGAGCGACCTCGTTGTGCTTGGTCTTGGAATAGATTCCTAATTTCCACAGTTCACGGTCTAAGTCCGCCATAAACGCAGCGACACGCGGTTTAATATGCCCAAAATAGTGGTCATCCATCTCCTGCCCTTTCGGTGCGCGCGCACCGAATAGAGTGCGCCCAGTCAAGCGCAGGTCTTCACGCTCATCGAACAGCTTTTTATCCACCAGAAAATATTCCTGCTCTGCACCAACTGTGGTATTCACCCGAGTTGCCGTTGTATTGCCAAACAGCCGCAGGATGCGCAGTGCCTGGGTATTGATAACCTCCATAGAACGAAGAAGCGGGGTTTTTTTATCCAACACCTCACCGGAGTAGGAGCAGAACGCTGTTGGAATATAAAGGGTTCCATCCATAACAAAAGCGTAAGAGGTTGGGTCCCACGCTGTATAGCCGCGCGCCTCAAACGTGCTGCGCAGGCCGCCTGATGGGAAAGAGGAAGCATCCGGCTCGCCCTTGGTAAGTTCCTTGCCGGAAAAATCCATCAGAGCTTTTCCGTCACCATCCGGTGTAATAAACGAATCATGCTTTTCGGCAGTCACGCCGGTCATTGGCTGGAACCAGTGGGTATAATGAGTCGCACCCTTTTCCAGCGCCCAATCCTTCATGGCACTGGCAACAACGTCCGCAATGTTTTTTTCCAGTTCAAGCCCCTGCGTCATTGTTTTTTTCATCGACTGGTAGATATGCTTAGGCAGACGCTCTCTCATGACAGCATCGTTAAACACCTGACAGCCAAACTTTTCAATGACATTAAATCTTTCGGACATATGTACCTTCTTTCTGCGCATCCGCGCACGGAATTTTAAGCGTATTAAAAAGAGAGCATACCTGCACGAAAAGGCGCAACGGCTCAAAACAGCCGAAACGCCTTGTGCAGAACTTCTTTATTACGGATCGAGACGGTTCACATCACGCGGGAACATGCTGGTCTCACGGATGTTTGCACGGTCAAGCAGTTTCATCACCAAACGCTCCAGACCGATGCCAAGGCCACCATGCGGAGGCATGCCGTATTTGTGGATTTTTAAATAGGTCTCAAACTCAGCCGGGTCCATATGCATGACTTTCATCTTTTCAACCTGCTCGTCATAATCATGGATACGCTGCCCGCCGGTGGTAATTTCCAACCCACGGAACAACAGGTCGAAGCTGAGCGCGAAACGGCTGTCCTCACGGTCATTCATGGCGTAAAACGGACGTTTTGCCGCCGGGAAGTGGGTAACGAAAATAAAATCGCTGTCATATTCCTTCTTCGCGTAATCGCAAAGCGCCGCCTCATCCTCAGGGCTGAGGTCATAACGCTGGCGGCCGCCAAGCAGTTCAACCGCTTCCATAAAAGTAATAGACGGGATGGATTTGATTTCCGGAATGACCGGGCTTAAGATCATCAGCTCGTTCTGATAATGCTCTTTGATGTAAGCGAATACATATTTGAGCATTGCCGTCTCCATTTCCATGACATCGTTCATGGAAGAGATAAAGCCCATTTCAAAATCCAAGCCGGTGTATTCATTAAGATGGCGGGAGGTATTATGACGCTCCGCACGAAAAACAGGCCCTACTTCAAACACACGGTCAAAGAAAGCAACCGCGGTCTGTTTGTAGAACTGCGGGCTCTGCGCCAAGAACGCAGGCTGGTCGAAATAATCGAGCTTAAAGATATTCGCGCCGCCTTCCGCGCCCGCCGCATTGATTTTCGGGGAATGAATCTCGGTAAACCCGTTCTGAATCATAAACTCACGGAACCCGGAAACAACGCCTTCGGTGAGCTTAAACACCGCACGCTCATACGGGTTGCGCAGTGCCACCGAACGGTTATCGAGATTCGCGTCAAGTGAACAGCCAAGGCGGCGGTTACCGACCTTAAGCGGATATTCTTCTTTCGGAGTGGAGAGCAGCTCCACCTCACGAATGGAAAGTTCCAGCCCGTAAACGGCACGCGGCTCTTCACGAAGCACACCGGTTACCTGTACATAGCAACCGACTTTCAAATCATCTACCGAACAGCTGCATTCATCCGCCGCATAAACACTCTGGAGAAGATATCTTCCTGTGCGCAGCACAAAAAAGCGGATGGAACCCATATCACGGACACGATGGACGCAAGCGTCTACCGTAACCGTTTCCCCAATCTTACCTTTCAGCTCTTCCAACGTGTAAAAGGTTTTGCGGGGCTCACCACAAACATTAATCAAACCTGTTCACCTCATTGTTTATTCAGACAGTTTTTTCTCCAAAACGCCTTTAATATCCTTCGGATTCGCGACACCCTTCAGCCGTGATGTACACTGACCCATCAGGAACCCAAATACCTTCTTTTCACCGGCGCGGTACTGTTCCACCAGGTCCGGCCGCTCCGCAAGAACAGCGTCAACCGTATCGTTCACCGCGTTCATGTCATTTGCAACTAAGAAACCGTTCGCTTTCGCGATCTCTTCCGGTGAAGCCGGATTCTCCAGCATATACCGCAGGACCGTTTTACCGTCATTGCGGCTGACTTTGCCATCATCTACCATTTTTACCAGCTGCGCAAAATACTCAGCAGAGAACGGAATGCCTTCCGTTTCGGTCTCTTTCAGACGGCGCAGCAATTCGGTGAGAACAAAGTTGCAAATGTTTTTATAATTCGGATAAATGGCCACTGCCGCATCAAAGAAGTTTGACAGCGCAACATCGCCTACCAGGATTTTCGCGTCCTTTTCGGTAAGACCATACTCTTCGGTATACTGTTTCAGACGCTCATCCGGCATTTTCGGAAGGGAATCACGGATAGCACGCAGGTCATCATCAGTAAAGTTGATCGGCGGGATATCCGGTTCCGGGAAGTAACGGTAATCATCCGCGTCCTCTTTGGTACGCATCGATTTGGTCGTACCGTGGTTGTCATTAAACCGGCGGGTCTCCTGAATGACCTTTTCACCGCGGTCAAGCAGTTCCGCCTGACGTTTGATTTCATAGTCGATCGCGCGGGTGATGGATTTGAGCGAGTTTAAGTTCTTGATTTCCGCACGGGTACCAAATTCTTTCGCATCCGGCGGCATGATAGAAACGTTTACGTCCGCGCGGATAGAGCCCTGCTCCATTTTACAGTCACAGACGCCCGCGTACTGGAGCAGCAAGCTGACCTGCTCCACCAAAGCTCTCGCCTCTTCCGCTGAACCAATGTCCGGCTCGGTAACGATCTCGATCAGCGGAACGCCGCAGCGGTTGTAATCCGCCAAACTGGTGACATTGATCTCGTCATGGATCAGTTTACCGGCATCCTCTTCCAGATGGATGCGGTTGATACGAATCCATTTTTCGCCTTTTTCCGTCTCAATCTTCACCTTGCCGCCCACGCAAAGCGGAAGGTCAAGCTGAGAGATCTGATATGCCTTCGGAAGGTCGGCGTAAAAATAGTTTTTACGGTCAAACTGGGAATATTTATTAATCGAGCAGTTCATGGCAAAGCCGGCTTTTACCGCATACTCTACCGCTTTGTGATTAATGACCGGGAGAGTGCCCGGAAAGCCGCTGCAAACAGGACAGCAGCGGGAATTCTGCTCACCGCCGAACTCAGCGGAGCAGGTGCAGAACACTTTAGAATCGGTCAGGAGTTCTGCGTGAATCTCAAGCCCTATAACAGGGATATACTGCATATTTTTTCACCGCCTTGTTCTTATAACGTGGGGGTTTTGCGCTCAAAGCCCTGCTCAAACGCATCCGCCACCTGAATGAGCCTCGCCTCATCAAACGCACGACCTACAACGGACATACCAATCGGCATGCCGTTTTTATCATACCCGCAAGGAGTAGAAATCGCCGGGAGACCCGCAATGTTGACCGTTACCGTGCAGATATCAGCCAGATACATCTTAGCCGGATCGCTGATACCCTCATCAAATCCAAGCGCGGTGCTCGGAGCGGTCGGGGTGATCATAACATCGCACTGATCAAAAATGGCGTTGTATTCCTCGCGAATCTTTCCTTTCAGATAGAGCGCCTTTTTATAATAAGCATCGTAATAACCGCTTGCAAGCGCATAGGTGCCAAGCAGGATGCGGCGTTTTACCTCGGTGCCAAAGCCCTCGTCACGGGTGCGGCGGATGAGGTCGTTATAATCCTCTCCGTTCTGCGCGCGGTAACCGTATTTAATACCGTCATAGCGGGACAGGTTGGAGCTCGCTTCCGCGGAAGAAATAAGGTAATAAGCAGGAACGGCATATTTCAAGCTCGGCATGGAAACCTCAACCGCCTGCGCGCCCATTTCTTCATAAGTCTTGATCGCAGCGTAAACGCTCTGTTTTACCTCTTCATCAATACCCGCTTCGAAAAACTCTTTCGGAACCGCGATTTTCAAGCCTTTCAGGCTCTGGCCAACCAGAGAAAGCGCGTCCGCATGAACGTGTTTTGAGGTCGTCCCATCGTGCGGGTCAAATCCGCAAAGCTGATTAAAGATAAGACCACAGTCATACGCGTTGTTTGCAATAGGGCCGATCTGATCCAGAGAAGAAGCGAAAGCCACCAAGCCAAACCGGGAAACCGCACCGTAGGTCGGTTTCAGACCGGTGACGCCGCAGAACGCGGACGGCTGACGAATAGAACCACCTGTATCGGAACCAAGCGCCGCAGGAGCGAGCGAAGCGGAAACGCAAGCCGCCGAGCCGCCGGAAGAGCCGCCCGGCACCTTAGAAAAGTCAAACGGATTGACGGTCTTTTTAAAATAAGATGTCGCTGTGGAACCGCCCATCGCGAATTCGTCCATATTCAGTTTTCCCAGCGTGACAACATTCTGGTCATTGAGCTTCTGCATGACCGTCGCGTTGTACGGCGGGACAAAGTCCGCCAGCATTTTGGAAGCACAGGTGGTTTTTACGCCCTCTGTACAAATGTTGTCTTTGATGCCGAGCGGGATACCGGTAAGCGGTTTCGCGTTTCCGGCATCGATCTGTTTCTGAGCTTCCTTTGCCTGCGCAAGGGCAGACTCTTCGCAGACAGTGATATAGCTTTTAATATCCGGGTCTTTTTCGGAAATTCTGGAAAGATAGGCGCTGGTCACTTCAACTGCCGACAACTCTTTTTGATCCAGCTTTTCCCGCAGACCTCTTACGGTAAGAGATTGTAAGTCCATGATTTACCTTCCTTTAAAAGAGTTTCGGAACTGCGTAATAATTGTCTTCCTGTTCTTTCGCGTTGGCAAGCAATTTTTCGGTCGGATAAGACGGCTGTGCCTGATCCTCTCTCAGCTCCGAAAAATACACGCCTTTATCACGGTGGATATCACCGGTCATTTCAACTTCCTTGATGGAATCCATAATGCCGATGATGACATCCATATCGGAAGAAAAGCTTTTTACCTCCTCTTCCGTCAGAGTCAGCTTGCTCAAATTACACAAATGTTCAAGCAGTTTTTCGTCCTGCATATTCTTCACCGCCCATCTTTTTCTTGGGGTTTTCTAACATAAGTCATTAAAAAATTATACACTATTTGACAGTTACTTTCAAGGGGAAATCTTTCGTCAAACCACTGAAAACCGGCTTTGCAACACACTTTTTTCGTTCTGTTTGGCACAATGTTTCAGTTTCACGTTACAGGTGCGGAGCAAACCGTTTCATAACCGCCTGCGCAACACGAATTCCATCCACCGCGGCGCTCATAATTCCTCCGGCGTAACCGGCGCCTTCTCCGCAGGGATAAACCCCCGGATGAGACAACGCCTGAAAGGTGTCGTCCCGCTCGATCCGGACCGGAGAGGAGGTTCTGGTTTCCACACCGGTCAAAACCGTATCCGGCGCATCAAACCCATTCTGCTTCCTACCAAAACGGACAAGCCCCTCTTTGAGCAGACCGGTAACATAATCCGGAAACAGCTTTGCGAAATCCCCGGGAGCAATTCCGGCCTGGTAAGACGGCAGGACCCGCCCAAAATCGTAACCGGCCTGTCCGTTCAAAAAGCGCCCTGCCGTTTGAACGGGCGCGGAATAATTTCCGCCTCCCATTCGGAAGGCTGCCTGTTCAAGGTTTCGCTGAAAGGCGATCCCCTCCAGAGGAGATGAACCCATTTTTCGTGGATCAACCGAAACAACCAGCGCAGCATTGGCGTTTTTCTGGTCTCTTGCATATT
Organism: uncultured Oscillospiraceae bacterium; assembly: GCA_900552945.1. Taxonomy (GTDB): domain Bacteria; phylum Bacillota; class Clostridia; order Oscillospirales; family Ruminococcaceae; genus Metaruminococcus_A; species Metaruminococcus_A gallistercoris. Next base: position 8,486 of record USBI01000037.1, on the reverse strand, counting down.
CGCTCATGCCGTTGACGACAACTCCGCCTGCTTCCGACGAGGAAGGCACAACAAATCCGCCCGGACACATGCAGAAAGTGTACACCGCTTCTTCGCCTTTGCGGTAAGAGAGCTGATATTCCCCTTTCGGCAGACTCGGATGCCCCGCAAGTTCATGATACAACGCCCGGTCGACTTCACTCTGAAGATGTTCCACCCGCACACCGACTGAAAACGGCTTCGGAGAAAAGAGATATCCATCCCGGTACAATGTCTCGAAAGTATCCCGTGCGCTGTGCCCGACCGCCAGAATCACTGCCGAAGCGGGCAGCTCCTGCCCGGATGCTATGACCGAACAGACCCGTCCATCACGATACCGCACCCCTTCAAAGCAGGTAGAAAACCTTACTTCCCCACCGTTTTGCTGGATACGCCGGCGGATATTGCGAACGACTGTTTTCAAGTGATCGGTGCCAACGTGTGGTTTGGCGCGAAAACGTATTTCCTCCGGAGCACCGAACTCTACAAAACGCGAAAGTACATATCCGCAACGAGAGTCCCCGATACGTGTAGTCAGTTTTCCGTCTGAAAAAGTCCCCGCGCCGCCTTCACCGAACTGAACATTGCTTTCCGGCGCAAGTGTTCCGGTTTTCCAAAAATGTTCTACCGTTTTTGTACGCTGTTCCACCGGCTCACCCCGTTCAAGCACGGTAACCCGGTAGCCCTGTTCCGATAATAAAAGTGCAGCAAACATTCCCGCTGGACCAAAACCAACCACTACAATAGGAGCTTCTGCCGTTTCGCTGCCCTTTGTTAATTCCAACGGCTGTTCCTTCCGCAGAACGACCTGCGGACTGGCGCACCGCCGAACGACCGCTTCTTCACCCTGCTCCAAATCAATCAAAACGGAGTGCACAAAAGTGATCTTTTCTCTGCGCGCGTCCACCGAAGTTTTTGAAATCGCTGCGGAAACAGCCGTTGATGCCGGTACGCCAATTCGTTTGAGCGCACGTTTAACCGCTGCCTCCTGCGGTTCATCCAGCGATGTGCGGATTCCGGAAACCAGAATCGACATAAATACCTCCTTCGTATATCACGGCATTCTGCCCATTCACCCCGCGCTCTTTTGCCAGGGGGTATGAAAACGCCAATACCTGTTCAAACAATATTTTATCATAAAGCATTAAAAACTGCCCGCAATCTGCCTCACACAACCTCCGTGAACAAGCCCAAAAGCGGCGGCTGTGAAAGGCACAGCCGCCGCTTGCGGTTACGTCAAAAATCATTTAGGGACGCGTACACGATTGCTGTATACTCTCCAACGGCCCATACAGTTGATTTCGTTGGGATTTTCACAGACACCGGAACAGTAAACTGCCCTTTTTCCGTAATTTTCTGTTCCAGCAGATCAATCTCGCCAACAACATCGGAAGCCGTAATTGTCGCCAGGTCCTCCGGCGTGCCGATAATCTTCACCGAACCAATATACTGCGTCACCACACTGGCATCTACATTTTCCGGGACATTGACAAGCTTCAAATTACTGTTCGATATTCGGACAGTTTTAGATGAATACCCAGACAGGTCAAAGGAAATCGAAATTTCACCAACATTTTGTGTATTCACAAATGAATCCGGCAATGCAACACTTAAATTAAATATCGCATTCAAATCCAACTGTCGGAAATCAACATAGCCCACATTCACACTTTCAAAATTGTCCAGAACACTGGAAGGAGCAGCAACTTCAATGGTAGACTGGCTCATGGTATATTTCAGCGTGCTTGTGTCAAATCCTTCCGGCACGTTGAGGTAATCAAATGTTACAGGAAGAACTTTCTGTTCCAGAATAGGAACGGTAACAGTATATTTTTCCGTTGAAGCTTCAATATTGTCATCCTCAATCAACGTTCCGTCTTTATCATAAAGCTCCAGACGGCCGTCTGTTACAAGCGTTTCTGTTCGAGATTCCGAATTATCCACCTTGACTACGCATTTTGCCACGCGGTCAATCGACGCCTGTGGCCCCGTTAATGTAACCTTATCCGGCGAAACCGTCGGCGTTCCTTTGATGTAACCATCCTCCGCCTGCACTTCATCGGCAGAAACCGAAAGGGAAAAAGACTTGCTGACGACAGTGTCAAACTGCACCGTGATCTTATCAGGCGTTGCGTAAAGGATCTGATAATCAGTGTTTTCCGAAAGCGAAACTTTCTTACGCACCGTAACTTCCAACTCATATGTTCCAGCTGATGTAACAGCAGACGGCAGCGCAACCACTTCAAAGCTATCCGCTGTTAAAGCGCCGACCTGATACCGCTTTCCCTGCACGGTAACGTTTACAGTCTGCTCATTGCCCTCAACCGGTTCAAGGCCCAGCAACTGCGCACTGGAATTTTCCATATCGATTGTAACAGGTACGTTGTAAATGGTCACTCTTGCATCCTCGCTGACAAAAACAGCCACAAGGAACCAGCTGATCACAGCGATCACAACCGAAAGCACCTTGACGAACAGGTTGTTGTCAAACAATTTGGAGAACCAGTTATCACGAAACAGCTTCATCGTTTAAACCTCCCCAAAAAACGGCGCTTGCTTTTCTTTTCAGGAGCTTCCGGGATCAACCGTGCACGCAACAACTGCGTTAAGGTAAAGGAATTAAAATTTCGCTGCAGGCTGCCGTTTTCTGCAACGGAAATCGTTCCCGTTTCCTCTGAAACAACAATGACGAGCGCATCGGAATTTTCACTCATGCCAATGGCCGCACGATGGCGGGAACCCAACTGTTTGTCGACATATTCCCCTTTGGTTGTACTGGGAAGAAAACAGCCCGCCGCAAGAACACGGCCATCCCGCATGATGACTGCTCCGTCATGCATCGGCGAATTCGGGAAAAAGATATTGCACAGCAGCTGAACGCTTGCCTGCGCGTCAATCACCACGCCAACAGGAAGCAGATCGCCAAGCTTTGTTTTGTTTTCTATTACGATAATCGCGCCGGTTTTTGTATTGGAAAGGCGTTCACACGCTTCCACAATCGGCTTGATCGCAGGTGCCCATGCCTGCCCTTTTTCAAAGCTGTTTTCTCCGCCCGCTAAAACGCTTAAACCGGCAATCTTAGTTCGGCCGACTTTTTCTAACGCCCGCCGCAGTTCCGGCTGAAAAACGACGATAATGGCCAAAACACCAAATGTAAAAATATTTGTCAGCACAAATGACATTGTTTTCAAATCAATGATCTGCGCGACAAAATAAGAAACCGCAAGAATCAGAAGACCTTTTACCAGCTGCTCTGCTCTTGTTTCGCGCACCAGCTTAATGGCTTTGTAAACCAGATAGGAAACGAGGAGAATATCAATTAAGTCTGCCAGCGTAAACGTGCGGATGACACTGACAATGGAATTCCACACCAGCGTAATGTATTGCATGCTACCTCTCCTCTTATTTTAACGTCATGGCAAAACAACCAAAACCATGCAATTCTATTGTACCATAAACCAAACGGATTGCAACAAAAGTTCACAGCTTTTTTACAGCATTTTTACCTGTTTTGCGACAAATTCAGCTTCCGATTTTTTGTTAAACGCCCCCGGTGAAAGGCGAACCGCACCGTTTGCACTGCTGCCGTAAAAACGGTGGGCAAGCGGCGCACAGTGCAAACCTGCCCGAACAGCGATTCCAGCCCGGTTAAGCTGTTCGCCAATTTCAGTCGATTCACGGCTTGCATGCGTGAATGAAACGACCGGAACATGCGTTCCGAACCCAAACGCAGGGTCCAGCAAACGCAAATTTTTGTTCTGGCGAACCGCATCCGCCACAAGCAGCGCAAGTGACATTTCATGCTGATAAAGCCGGCCGATGCTGCGGCTTTCCACAAAATCAAGTCCTTTGCTCAAAGTAAAAATGCCTACTGTATTGAGCGTACCGCTTTCAAACCGATCCGGAAGAAAATCCGGCTGCTGCATTTCGTTGGACACGCTCCCGGTTCCTCCTTCCAGCACAGTGGACAAGCTGACATCATCTCCCAAAATCATGAGTCCGGTACCGGTTGCGCCATACAACCCTTTATGCCCAGCCGTGCACACCACGCATTTTCCAAGCGAGAATACATCTATGGGAAGAACTCCGGCTGACTGAGCGGCATCTACTACCAAAACCGCCTTTATCTTCCGGCACAGATCGGCCAATTTCTGAATTGGCATAATCTTACCGCTCACATTAGAAGCATGGGTACATACCACTACCGATGTCTTTGGGGTAAACAGCTGTTCAAAATGCTCTACTGTTTCATCCTCTGTTAATCCGGGTTCCGCGTAACTGACGGTGATTCCGCGCTCTCCCGCAAGCGCATACAATGGACGGTAGACCGAATTATGTTCCAAAACGGAAGTAACAACATGATCGCCCTTTTTGAGAAGCCCTTTGAGCGCCATATTAAGTGCCTGTGTACAATTCACGGTGAAAATCACCTTCTCGGTCTCCGCATGAAAAAACGCCGCCGCCTTCTTTCTTGTTTTATACACCATATTCCCGGCCCGCATAGAAAAATCATGCCCACTGCGGCCCGGATTCCCTCCAAAATGCCGCACCGCCATAGAAGCCGCCTGTGCCACTGCGTCCGGCTTGGGATAGGTCGTAGCGGCATTGTCAAAATAAATCAAAATCATCACCCTGTTTCCGTCGGCTGTAAAACCGACCCGACTCTGCCCTGCCCTCTGTGTTGCCCAAACAGTTTGTCCGCCCCGGCGGCAAAGCCCTTCCGGCGGACGGCCACGCGCCACACCAGCATGATGCGGAGCCATCCGGAAGAACTCCCGTCACACCGCCGGTTTAATGAATCTGCGCCGTTCCGAGTACAGGAATCCCAACACGTTCCAACATCGCACGGAGTGCAGCCGGATCCTGTTTGACCACAATGCTGTAACCGCACCCGCGTTTGGAATAACCGGAGGGGGTGCGGACAATACCTACATGGATTCCTTTTGAGGAAAGATAATCCTTGGCTTTGTAAGCATGTGTGATGGAACGGAGCATGATCAGGTTTTTCACAGGTTATCACCACGATTCGGCCAAAGCAGGCTTTTTCTTTAGAAAACAGCAGAAAACACCGTTTTCTACTTTCATGATATGCAAAACCTTCTTTAAATGCTCCCGAAAGATATTCACTCGCAAATTGTGTACAAACAAAAAACGCCCCGCTTTTGCGGGGCGTTTTCAAATTCATCAACTCGGTAAACACACGATATGAAACAATCAATCCAGTCGTTCGATGAGGGCGACCGCATGCGCCGAAATCCCTTCCTCTCTGCCGGAAAAGCCAAGGCGTTCTTCGGTTGTAGCCTTGACGCTGACCTGCGAACGATCGATTTCACAGGCGTCCGCAAGGACTGCACGCATCTGCTCGATATAGGGTTTGAGCTTGGGCGCCTGTGCGATCACGGTACTGTCTATGTTGCCAACGCGGTACCCTTCCCGCCGCAGGATGTCGATCACCTTCCGGAGCAGCTCGATGCTGTCCGCCCCGCTGTACGCAGGGTCGGTATCCGGAAAATGAACACCGATATCGCCCAGCGTCGCGGCCCCCAGCAGGGCGTCCATAATCGCGTGGGTCAACACATCAGCGTCGGAATGGCCGAGCAAACCGAGCGTGTGGGGAATCTCCACCCCGCCGATGATAAGTTTACGCCCTTGTGTCAGGCGGTGAACGTCATATCCATGTCCAATGCGAATCATAAACATCCTCTTTTCTTTATCCGCCATCCAACACCCTGCTTGCTTCAGCGATTATTATCCCGCAAAAAAGCATTTGCGATGGCCAGATCATCTTCAGTCGTAAGTTTAATGTTTCGGTAACTTCCACAAGCCATATATACCCGGTGCCCGGCGTGTTCCACAAGCTGACAGTCATCGGTAAAATCCAGCCCGGATCGACGGGCAGCTTCAATTCCCTGCAGATAAACCTCCCGACGGAACACCTGGGGCGTTTGCGTAAGGTAAAGACTGCTTCGGTCAGGTGTGGCAGTAATCATCCCGTCGGGTGAAACAACTTTTACTGTATCCTTGACCGGAACGCCCAACGTAGCGGCGCCGAAGCGTTCGGCATCCGCAAGCACGCGGGTGATCTCTTCCGGGGAAACAAACGGGCGTGCGCCATCATGGATCGCAACATATTCCGCCGACGGATCCGCCGCTCTGACACCTTCAAGTACCGACTGCTGGCGGGTCTCGCCGCCGGCGACGATCCGTGTCACCTTTTTCAGAGCAAAAGTTTCTTTCAACTGCCGGTACTGTGCAAGACGCTCTTCCCGGGTGACCACAACCACTTCACCGATTTCTTTCACCTGCTCCAGCGCACGGATACTTCTTACCACTACCGGCACACCGCCGAATTCGAGCAGCAGTTTATCTACACCCATCCGCGAGCTGCTTCCCGCGGCGACTACGATTGCTGATACCACGAAACGACCGCCCTTCCTTTTCTTTTGCTTTTATTGTAGCAGGAGTTCGGTCTCCTTACAACCCGCACCGGTCGTTTTTTCTTTACAGATGAGGGACAGAGCGGTATAATACAGACAAACAAGACTCGGCTTACAGGAGGACAACCATGGATTTTCTTTCCACCATTCAAAACCGTTTACTGATCTTCGACGGTGCGTTTGGCACTGTTTTGATGGAGCGCGGACTTAAACCCGGTGAAAACCCCACCGTGCTGAACATGACCATGCCGGAGGTCGTGACCGATATTCATAAAAATTACCTGGAAAGCGGCGCGCAGGTGGTCACCCTGAACACCTTCAGCAACAGCCGTTATAAAATAGAAGGGCTTCCCTATTCGTTGGACGACATGGCACACGCCGCGTTTGAATGTGCGATCAAAGCGGTGGAGGCCGCTGGAAAGTCAGCGTTCCTCATCTATGACATCGGCCCGTGCGGCAAGCTGCTGGAGCCGATGGGTGAAGTGACCTTTGAGGAGGCATATGATCTTTATAAAGAGCAAGCGGTCGTCGCTGAAAAATACGGTGCAGACGCCATCCTCATCGAGACCCAGTCCGACCTTTTTGAGATGAAGGCCGGTCTTCTGGCCGCAAAGGAGAACACATCTCTTCCGGTCATCTGCTCGATTACACTGGAAGCAAACGGGCGCACCTACACCGGCGGCTGTCTGGAAAGCATTGCCGCAACGCTGGAACGACTTGGCGCGGACGCCATTGGCTTAAACTGCAGCGTCGGCCCGAAAGACCTGCTTCCTTACGCGAAACAGCTGCTGCAGCTTACCTCCCTGCCAGTCATCGTTCAGCCGAACGCCGGACTTCCGCAGGAGCGGGATGGCGTAACGGTGTTTGACACCACTCCAGACGAGTTTGCAGATATTATGGCAGAGCTCGCAAAAGCAGGCGCGAACATTCTGGGCGGCTGCTGCGGCACCAATTATGAGTACATCCGCAAGCTGACAAAAGCGGTGGAAGGAATCACGCCCGTCAAACGGACGGTGGAACCGGTCGCATGCGCCTGCACCCCATCCGTATTTGTCGCGGTGACGGCAGATACCGAAAAGGTTGATCTCATCACGCCGCAAAACGCAGAAGAGATCGCAGGATATATCCAGTCACAGGATTTTGACAGTTTGATGGACATTGCATTGGACAAAGCGTATGAAGGCGACGCCGAATATATGCTGCTGGACCTCACCCTGCTGCCCGGCCTCTCTCCGGACGAGGCGGCCGCAGCCATCCGCTTTTTACAGACAACGGTTCGGCTCCCGCTCGGAATTGCCGCGCATAGCGAAGAAACCGCAAAACAGGCGGCGCGTTTTTACAACGGAACACCGTATATTATCATCAAATAAAAAAACGGGTATGCGTTTTTTTCGCATACCCGTTTTCTGCAATCATGTTCTCAATACCGGTCTCCCTGCAAAAGCAATGCGGAATAACGTTTGGGAGCAACCCCAAACTCCGCTTTGAAACTGCGGGAAAAGTTGGAATAATCGCTGAAGCCGCTTTGAATAAACGCCGCGTTCACACTTTCCCCGTCCATCAGGCAAGAGCGAGCGGTCATTAACCGCTTTTTCATCACATACTGGTGCAGGGTGAAGCCGACATTCTGTTTAAACTGCCGGCCTAGATGGTATTTGCTGATATAAAACCGTTTTGCCAGCTCATCAAGCGAAAGGTCGTCCGTCAGGTTTTCGTTGATATAGCGGATGATATCGGTGATTTTTTCATTGCTGCTTACATCAGGAAGCAATTCGCCGGACATATCAAAATAGGTCTGGTTAAGCAGAACGAGCAGTTCGGTCATATAAGCGCGGAACAGAGTCTGGCTGCCGTAATTTTCGCCGCCGTAAACCTTTTCCAGCCGTTCATACAACCGCTTAAACGCACGGGCAGTCTCCCCTTCCGGACGCAGCAGATTGTTGTGGTTGCGCGCAGAATCATCAAAGCAGGCGGTTAAATCAATCTCACCCTGCTCGATCTGGCGGATATAACCAGGATGCACCCAAATGA
>USBI01000036.1 GCA_900552945.1 uncultured Oscillospiraceae bacterium | reverse complement strand
ATATTCCTGCACCAGTGGCTTTTTTGTACTGTCTGCTCAATCTGGGGCGGTTCAAACAATACGGCAGGCTTTTTTCAGTGTCTCGGCAAGCTCAAACAACCAGTCTTTGAGTTCCTCCACATCCGGATTCTTCATTCTGCGGTATGCTGCCACTTTCGCAGTCGGCGGATAGTTCATCGGCACCAATTCGCCCGCTTCCAGAATGTTGGCGGCGTATTCACACAGTTCCAGAACCTCTTCCGCATCACCGCTGTGATCATCGCGGCGGTTGCAGCGGGTATCCGTCATCAGCATATTGACACGCTGCAGAAGTTCTGTGACATAATCCTCCTGATTGACATCCACGCGGATGATTCCTTCGTCGCGTTTGCGGTAGAAGCCGTGAAGTGCGGCAATGATGGACGGGTCACGGATGGTGCCGTCCGGATAGATCAGCCCATGCGCACGGTTCCAGCTATCTTTTCCGATGGTCAGCTCAAACAAATACCAGCCGATGTTGTACTCTTCCAGCATTTCCAGTGTCATATCATACGGATTGCCGCGGCAGAGGCAGCCGGTTTCGTTGTTAAGAATCGGTTTGTTGTATTTTTTGCCGAGCGCAACAGCACGGTCGTAGATGTTGCGCATCCGCTTACGGGTCGCGGAATAATCGTGGAAGATGATGACATCAACCAAGTCCGCAGTACCGGACGGTTCGGTCTCAAAAATGAAAATATTGCCGACGCCGATGTCATGATCCGGGTCTTTTTCTTTTACATATTTGCAGAAATGGCGGACGCACTCCCAGGTGATCTCCTGATTTCTGCGCAGTTCTTCCATATCCGGGCGCTTGCTGAAGGTTTCCAGATACTCCGGTTCATCGTCATACCAGGTGACAAAGTCATCGGTGTACCCCGGTTCGTTGGCAATATCCCAGAACAGCAGGCCGGGCTCATCGCCGATGGCGCCGAGCAGGTCGTCAAAATACCGCTCGCCCAACACCCAGGCGGATTTGTCCGCAATGCTTTTGATAACCGGGCGAAGGCCGGGGCCGTCAAACGGGGTGTGCTCAAAATCTTCCGGCAGAAAACGGAAGCCAAAGTAAACGATGGGGCTTGTGGAGACACCGTGTTTCCACGCGGTCTGAACAAAGTCCTTCACATCGGCAAGAAATTTTTCCTTGTTGTTGTAATACACGCTGTACGGCAGAAAAATGCGCGCGCTGTTAAGGGTGAGACGGGCAGCATATGCCATTTCGCGGTCAACGATCTCATGATCGTAATGCTCCCAGAAATCGCGGTCGTTTTTCGCATTGCTTTGGGTGTAATTAAACCCACGCAGCTTGGAATAGTCCACTTGTCGTTTCATAGGTTTGCTCCTTTGTTTTTCATTGGATTGTTTATTGATTTGCACTGTTTCCGGTGTAATTACCGACGTTTTACAGGGAAATAAACACTGTAACGATCATACCCAATCCGGTACAGCGGCCAGAACCGAATTCCGCGGTCTTGCCCCACACTGCGGAAGGTTTGCTTCCAGTTGCCCCACTCACGTTCGTTATCCGGTTCCAGAAGCGTTTCCAGCGGCTGATCCGATTCCGCGTAGAGAGTACGTTCCTCATCGCACAGGCCGGCCAATACAATCGGGCCGTTTAAGAAAGCAATGCGGGTATCATCCCCCGGCAGCGGGCAAACGGTAATACCCTTTTGCAATTCCAAATAAACCTCATCATCCTGCCAGTCACGCGTCACTTCCAAAAAGCCGCGTTCATCGGCTTTGACAGATACCGGTTCACCGTTCACCGCAACAACCGGTTCGCCCTTGAGCCAGAACGGAACGCGGAGTTTCAGGGTGAAGCGAACCGCTTTGTCTGTTTTGATACGGAAACGAACAGCTAACTTATTCGGGTCATGCTGATAAACACGGGTCAAGCGGTTGATCGCCTGTGTACCGGCTGAATCGGACGAAGTGTGATTGGTCCCGTTGAGGGGATCGATCTTCTGTTCCAACGTAATCCTCTGACCACCGAATTCGGATGTCAGAACCGAATCAAAATACTGGCAGACCGCAATGGAATCATCATCATGATAATACATGCCGTTGGTGTGGGAGGCGTTTGCTTGCACCAGAGAACCATGGCAGCAGAAAAAGTCCTGCGTTCTGCTCGCCCAGAATTTCCGGGCGCCGCCCCGGAGCGGAAGAAAGTAAGTAAGCAGGCCGGTCATCGGATGATCATGGCACTCGCCGTTGGTGGCGTTTGCGTGCCCATCCCAATAGCCCTGCGCCATAATGCCATTGTACAGGTTGCGTTCCCAATAATCGGCAAAGCGGGATTCCCCAGTCCAGCGGAACAGGAATTCCGCAAGGCGCATCATGTTGTAGACCACACAGTGCTCCTGATTTTTATCGCCCAGACGCGCGTTCATCTCGTGCTTGGGTGTCCAGATCTCGCCGCAGGTCTGCCCGCCGGTGGCATAACAGCCGCGTTCGGTCACCGCGCTGTTCCAGTAAGCCTTTACAATGTCCAGCCATTTCTGTTCACCTGTTACCTCATATGCCCGCGCGGCACCAAGGACTTCCGGAATGGTGGTATTGGCGTGCATATTCGTCAGCACGTCCTCCCCACGCAGAAGCGCGTCAAACAGCCGCCCACGATAGTATTTATCCACCAGCGCTTTATGCTCCGGCGCGCCGGTGATCCCGTAAAGCTGCACGAAAACTTCCAGCATGCCGCCGGTCTCAACATCCAGGATATTGTCAAACTCCTCCCGGGTAAAGCTACTGCTCCAGCGGGAAAACCATTTCGCGAAATTCACCGCGATGGAAAGCGCCTGCTCATTACCCGCCATTTCATACATATCGAGAAGGCCCATAAAGGTTTTATGCAGGGTGTACTGCGGGGCCCAGATCGCCCGGCCCTGCGCAATCCATGTCAGATATTTCTCCGGGATGGAGCCGACCCACTCGCCGCCGTTCGCCTGCTGACATTCACCCAGCACCGCGACAATGGCATCAGCCTTGGCTTTGAGTTCCATATCACCGGTCGCCGCATAGTTCATTGCGGCAGCGGAAAGCCAGTGCCCCAAAAAATGACCGCGCAACTGGCACAATGGTGATTCCCAACCCCCGTGCATTTCTTCCCGTTCTCCGGATTGAAACAATACGGTCATTCCCGCTTCATGGACAAAATTCTGCAACAGATTTTCATTTTTGAGACTCATGAGATAATTGCGGTTCGCTGTGCGGCGGCGAAGCAGCTCGCTGTCACGCAGCTGTATCTCACGAGAAGAGAAGGGTTGAAATATCATAACGCGTTTGCTCCTTTACCTTTTGGTCTTGTAAAATTTCCTGCTTCTTATTATAGTAGATGTATTGCAAATACGCTATAACGAAAATGATAAAAAACATGGAAAATTTTCTTATTTTAAAAGGACGGTGAAACCAGTGCACGAAGTGTACCTTCCTCTGGACACCCTGCCGCTTCTCAGCATTGCCGGGTCAGTCACGGCCGAACAGGATTTTATCCATCAGGACCGCATCATAGACGAACATGTTTTCATCTATCTTTATCGCGGTGAGATGGAGATTATCGAAGACGGCATTGTATACCCGCTCAAGCAGGGGGAATTTGTTTTTCTGAAAGCCGGCGTGCATCACTGGGGCGAACGGATCATACCGGCGGGGACCTGTTGGTTTTATGTACATTTTTCTTTGGGACAGCAGCTGGACGGATACCGCCCTTACGACGATTACCGCACAGTAAAACGGCAGGACTTTCACCCGGAGGATTACCGAACCTACCTGGTACTGCCCAAACACGCAAATCTGCCTGTGCACAGCCGTGTAGACCTCCACATCAAAAACCTGCTCGAACTATACAGTTCTTCCGACCCGCTGCGCATCGCGCAGGTTAACAGCGTTTTATTTCAACTTTTCGCCGACCTTTACGACACTGTCAATTACAAAAGCGGCAATCGGTCCGAAACGATTCTCCAAAGGCTGATCGCATTCTTGGAAACACATGACACCGTTAGTCTGACTTCTGAAGAAATCGCGCTGCATATGAACTTAAGTTATAAGTATCTGTGCACTCTATTCAAACAAAAGACAGGAATGACCATCAACCAGTATCATACGCGGATACGAATGAACGAAGCCGCACGGCTGCTGCGCGAAACCTCACTGAACATTTCAGAAATCAGTTATGCAGTCGGTTATTCCGATCCCCTTTATTTCAGCAGTGTTTTTAAGAAAATACACGGAGTCCCGCCCACCCAGTACCTTCGATACAATTTTAAAAAGGATCAGCCAATATACCCGCCAAGGCAGGAACAATAAAATGGCAATTTTCTGCCATAAAATAACATTATTCACTGAAAATACGCTTTAAACTGGGAATTTTGTAAAATATACAGCATAATAAAAACACTTTGTGTAAAATGCGGCGGACGTTCCGCCGCGGCCATCCCACAAAAAAAGAAAAGGAGAAGGTTTATGGAATGGTTAAACGGAGTTTTAGGTAGCATTGACGACTTTATGTATACCTATATTCTCATTATTTTACTGGCGGCAGTGGGAATTTATTTTTCCGTCCGCACCAAGCTGGTACAGTTTCGCATGTTTCCGGAGGCAATCCGGGTACTGAGCGAAAAGAAAAAGAATGGAAAAGACATTTCCTCTTTTCAGGCATTGATGATCTCAACCGCAAGCCGTGTGGGTACCGGAAACATCGCCGGTGTTGCCACCGCCATCGCTGCCTCTACCGCGATTGGCGGATATGGCGCGATTTTCTGGATGTGGCTGCTCGCGCTGATCGGGTCAGCGTCCGCGTTCATTGAAAGTACCCTGTCACAGATGTACAAGCAAAAGCACGGTGAAGAATATGTGGGCGGCCCTGCTTACTATATTCAAAAAGCGCTTGGCAGCCGTAAATGGGGCGTTGTGTTTGCCGTTTTGCTCATTGCCTGCTTCGCTTATGGGTTCAACGCTCTCCAGTCCTATAACGCAGGTTCCTCGCTCGCCTATTATATTGATGGATACAGCCAGTCTTTCTGGCCGTATGTGGTAGGCGGCATCCTCGCTTTACTCACAGCGCTTGTCATTTTCGGCGGTGTACAAAGAATCAGCCGAATCGTTTCTGCGGTTGTTCCAATCATGGCGGTCATCTACATTGCGCTGGGATTATTTATCACCTTTAAAAACATCAATCTGGTGCCGGATATGTTCGGAACCATATTTTCACAGGCGTTCGACATTCAGGCTATTTTCGGCGGATTTGCGGGTTCCTGCGTAATTCAAGGAATCAAACGCGGTCTATACTCCAATGAGGCAGGTATGGGCTCCGCTCCTAACGCCGCCGCTGCGGCTGATGTATCCCACCCGGTCAAACAAGGCCTTGTGCAGATGCTTTCCGTTTTCATCGACACGATTTTGATCTGCACCACCACTGCTTTTATGCTGCTCCTGTCCGGCGTGCCGATCGGCGACCTGCGTGGAATGGACTTTGTGCAGGCCGCGGTTTTCAACCAGACCGGCGCCTTCGGCCCGCTGTTTATCACCATTTCCATCTTCCTGTTCGCATACAGTTCTCTGGTGGGCAACTATTATTATACCGAATCCAACTTTAAATTTATTAAGGATTCCAAACGTGGTCTCTTCATCTTCCGCTGTACCTGTGTTGCAGCGGTATTCGTGGGCGCGCTTTTAGACTTCTCGACCGTCTGGAGCCTTGCAGATATTCTGATGGGGCTGATGGCAACGGTCAACCTTGTGGCGATCACACTGCTTGGTCACAAAGCGCTGGTTGCGCTGAAGGATTACCGCAAACAGCGAAAAGACGGAAAAAACCCTGTTTTCCGTGCCGCTGAAACCGAAGTGGGTGACCCGAATGTGTGGAACGAAGAACACGCTAAAAAATGGGAAAGCTGAACAAACAGTTGAAACATTGAACAGGTGTAGAATCCTCTTAAAACTTTAGAGGACAATGGCGGATGATATCACTTTTATCCCGCAAAATCAGCTGTGTATTACAAAGGCAGGCGTTTACAATATGAAACGGATTCCCTGGAGTTGTTGGCTTTTGATCGGCGCTATGATGATTCTGGCTTTATGCGCGGTATTTTTCCTACCGGATCAGATTGCGGTGCAATGGAACAGCAATGGGGTGAGCGGCGTAGCTGACAAGTGGATCGTTTTTGTATTTCCCTTGCTCTCGCTTTTTATAATAGCTGTTACAGCGGTGCGAAAAAAAGCTATGCAATACACCTGGCCGCTTTTGGGCGCGCTGCTTCTTGTGTTTGGCTGTCAATGCTTTATCATCATCAATGGCCTCGGGTGGCTTAACGGATAAGCAAAACCACTCTCTAATAAGAGCGATTATTGGGTAAATTGTAAGTAAAGTCTGCCAATTTACGGCTGCTTGTTCGTTGATATTTTGTATAGTTTGTGCTATAATGTCCGCATAAAACCCACAAACAACAATCAATTCTGGAAAGGGTGCAAAAAATGAACTATCGTCCATACGGCAAAACCGGCTATGATGTATCCACTTTAGGGCTTGGCTGCATGCGCCTGCCGCGTTACATTGACGAAAACGGCAATGCGCAGGTCGACCGCGAAAAAGCCTTTGAACTTATCCGTTACGCAGCAGAACACGGCATCACTTATTTTGATACGGCGTATGGCTACCATAATACGACCAGTGAAGAGGTGTTGGGCGAAGCGCTGGAAGGCAAATACCGCGCAAATGTAAAAATTGCGACCAAACAGCCGCTCAACGTCATGAAAACGCAGGGCGACATCCGGCGGAACTTAGAAAACACGCTGAAAAAACTGCGAACCGACTATATTGACGTCTACCTCATCCACAACATTCAAGCGGCAACGTGGGATGAGATCAAGCGCCGTGAAATCATCAAAGAATATGAAAAATTCCGCGATGAGGGTATGATCCGCGCCATTGGCTTTTCTTACCATGGAATTTACCCGGTCTTTCAGGATATTTTGAATTATTACGACTGGGATATGTGCCAGATCCAGCAGAATCTTCTGGACGTGGACAAAGAAGCAACGGAACAGGCGATCTTCCGCGCCGGAGAAAAAGGCTGTGCGCTGGTCATCATGGAACCGCTGCGCGGCGGCGGTTTGGTCAACACACCGGCTCCGGTCAAAAAAGTGTACGATGAAGCGGCTGTTAAGCATTCTGCTCCGGAATGGGCGTTCCGTCACCTCATCAACTATCCGCAGATCAGTTGTATTTTGAGCGGAATGTCTACCCTTGAACAGCTCAAAGACAATATTGAGATCTTTTCCAAACCTGACGCGGTCGCGAACTGCCTGAGTGCGGAGGAAAAAGAAACGCTCAAAAAAGCGAAGGCGGCCTATGAATCCATCGTCACCATTCCCTGCACCGGCTGCGAATACTGTCTGCCCTGCCCGCAGGGAGTAAATATTCCAGGCGTTTTCTCGCGTTACAACGCGGGAATGATGTTTGAGGATTTCGGTCAGCCGAAGCGCAGCTACTACTTCCTCAGCAAAAGCGGACAGGATGCTTCCCATTGCGTGGAATGCGGCGCCTGTGAGAAAAAATGCCCACAGCACATCGACATTATAAAACAGCTGAAAACAGCACACGATGGATTAAAAGGCTGGATTGAATAAAATTAAATTTTCAAAAAAACGCCGTGCAAATAAGCACGGCGTTTTTTCATATTCTTAAAACAATGCGCACTGCTCTTGAGCGGCAGGGATGATTGCCTTTTAAAAAGCAGATACTATTAATCCAATGCTAACACGATACTCAAGGAGGAAAACAAATGAAAAAAGAAATTTATTTTGCAGGAGGATGTTTCTGGGGCGTTGAAAAATTCTTCTCCAGACTTCCCGGAGTTCTGGAAACCCAAAGCGGCTATGCCAACGGAAGCACACTGACGCCCAGCTATGAAGACGTTTGCTTCCATCAGACCGGTCATGCGGAGACGGTGCGGGTCGTCTACTCGGAAGAGCGTTCCCTCAAAACACTGATCGAACTCTTTTTCGAGATCATCGATCCCACCGCGGTGAATCATCAGGGAATGGACCGGGGAACCCAATACCGGACCGGCATTTATTACACTGCACTAGACGATCTGCCCGTCATTACCCAAACAGTCGCAGAACTTCAAGAACGGTACTCTGCGCCAATCGCCGTGGAAGTGCGCCCTCTTTCCAACTTTTATCCGGCAGAAAGCTACCATCAGAAATATCTCGACAAAAACCCGGATGGATATTGCCACATTCCGCACAAAGCCTTTGAATGGGCGAAACACATTCCACTGGACCGCCACCATTTTTAAAAATGATCCGAACAATGCTGCTCGCAAGAAAATATGTAAAATTCTTAAAAATGCTATTTACATTCAGTTGAATGTGTGCTATGATGTCTCCATAGAGAGGAGGCGCGGCAGTGAAAACCTATTTTCCGGGCACAACCGTAGAACGCAACGGCGAAAACGCAGAAGAATTTTTAATGGGCATCTTCTCTGTTACAAAAGGGCTCATGCTGGCGCAGGTGCGGGAAATCACCGGGCTGGATACTCCGGCGATCCAGAACTGGATCAACCGCGGCTGGGTGCCAAAGCCGGTAGAAAAACGGTACGGCGCTGAACATCTCGCGCGCATCCTCATCATAAATATGCTGAGAGGCGTAATGAAGCTGGAGCAGATCGCGCAGCTGCTTTCCTACATCAACGGTTCCCCCGAACAGGAACCGGAACAGCTCATTACCGAATCACAGCTTTACTGTTGCCTGTGCGAGATTCTGGACCGGGTGGATTTTGAAACGGTGCTCACCGATTCTGCGCTTACATCTGAAATAAAAAAAGCAATTGGGAAATACAAAGAAAACTGCCCGAACACTAAGCGGCTGGTAAACGGCATTCATATGATTTTAGTTTACTATGCTTCCTCGATTGTAAAACGTCATGCGGACGACATGTTTAACACGGTTTTTCAAACCGGTAAAACAGAATAAAATGAAGAAAGGAGAGAAAAACGGTTATGCTTGAATGGTGGAATTCCATGTCAATTACCGAGCAGGTCTTTGCCTGTATTGCCATTGCGGCAACGGTTATTCTGGTCATTCAATCCATTCTGCTGCTGTTCGGCTTCGGATTCGGCGATTCAACCGACCCCGGCGGCGCTGACCTTGGTATGCCCGACTGGGACGTTGGAGACCCAGGCGACCTGCCGGATGGAGGCCTTTCGGGAGACGGGTTCGATTCACCCAACGAGATCGGCCCCGGCGAAGGAACTGACGGCCTGTCACTATTCACCGTGCGCGGAATTGTAGCGTTTTTTGCTGTGGGCGGATGGACCGGTCTGGTACTGCTCAAGTACATCCACCCTGCTCTTGCAGTGTTTCTGGCCTTTCTGGCCGGTACCGCGGCGCTGTTCGGCATCGCGCTGTTGTTTAAGTATTCACTGAAACTTCAGGACAGGGGAAATCTTGACATACGAAACGCCGTGGGAAAACTGGGAAAGGTTTACATTCCCATCCCGCCGAAAGGAAAAGGAACAGGTAAAATTACCCTGACCATGCAGGAACGTCTGGTGGAACTGGATGCGGCCTGCACGTCTGACCAAACGCTTCCAACCGGGTCGCTGGTGCGAGTCTGCGAACTTCTGGATGAAGAGACCGTTCTGGTGAAGCCCGTAGAAGATAACGAAACACAGAATAATAAAGGAGGAATTTCAAAATGGATCCAATCACAGTCATTCTCGTCGTAGTCATTGCCGTTTTGCTGTTCACGACCTTACTTGTCATCCTTTCAAGATACCGCAAATGTCCGTCTGACAAGATCTTAGTCGTATACGGTAAAGTGGGCGCCAACAAAGACGGTACATACCGCAGCGCAAAGTGTATCCACGGCGGCGCCGCTTTTATCGTACCGGTGCTGCAGTCTTATGAGTATCTTGACTTAACGCCGATTTCCATTTCGGTGGATCTGAAAAACGCGTTGTCCAAACAGAACATCCGCATTGATGTGCCGTCCCGTTTTACCGTTGGTATTTCGGTAGAACCGGGCGTCATGCAGAACGCTGCAGAGCGCCTGCTCGGCATGAAACTCGCTGAAATTCAGGAGCTTGCCAAAGACATCATTTTCGGTCAGCTTCGTCTGGTCATCGCGACAATGGAGATCGAAGAGATCAACACCGACCGTGACAAATTCCTTGCGGCAGTTTCCAGCAACGTGGAGACCGAACTGAAAAAAATCGGTCTGCGGCTCATCAACGTAAACCTGACCGATATTACCGATGAATCCGGCTATATTGCCGCTCTTGGTAAAGAAGCAGCCGCAAAAGCCATCAACGACGCGAAGATCTCGGTTGCGGAAGCGGACCGTTCCGGTGCGATCGGTGAAGCGAACGCCAAGCGGGAACAGCGCATTATGGTTTCTATGGCTGATTCGGAAGCAATCAAAGGTGAAAACGAAGCCAAAGCACAGATCGCCGAGTCCAACGCGACCCTGACCGAAAAACGCGCAGACGCTATGCGCCGTGCTACCGCGGCAGAAAAAATTCAGTCCGCAAGAGCGCTGCAGGAAGCGTATGCTGCCGAACAGGAAGCAGAAGAAGCGCGTTCTGCACGTGAGCGTGCGACGCTGGAAGCAGACGTCATCGTCAAAACCGAAGTGGATAAGCGCAAATTGGAACTGGAAGCCGAAGCCGAAGCAGAGCAGATCCGCCGCCGCGCCAAAGGTGAAGCGGACGCGATCTACGCAAAAATGGAAGCAGAGGCACGCGGTGTGCAGGAAATGCTCACCAAACAGGCAGCTGGTCTTGCGCAGATCGTTGCTGCTGCCGGTGGCAACGCCAACGACGCGATGAAACTGATGATCGCCGACAAGCTGGAAGAGCTCACCAAAACGCAGGTGGAAGCGGTCAAGAACCTCAAGATCGACAAAGTTACTGTTTGGGACAGCATGGGTGGAAAAGAAGGCACTTCTACAACATCCAACTTTCTGTCCAGCATGCTGAAAACCATTCCGCCGATGCAGGAAATGTTCCAGATGGCGGGCATGCAGCTGCCGGAATTCCTTGGAAAGCCGCTTGAAGCGGAAGAAAACAAGGCAGATGCACCCAAAGCTGAACAAGAAAACGAGCAAAATCAGTAACAAGACAAAAAGGGACGTGTGACACACGCCCCTTTTCTTCGTTCAAACGAAAGGAGAACCAGATGGAACCATCCGGCCGATTCAATGAAAAAGCAACACTTTACCGCTCCTATCGCCCTGATTACCCGGGACGGTGCATTTCCTTTTTGCAAGACGAATTGAGGCTCAGCGAACAGACAACCATCGCGGACATCGGCGCCGGAACCGGTATTTTTACCAAGCAGCTTCTGCGTACGGGCGCTGTGGTAACTGCTGTTGAACCCAATGAGGAGATGCGCGCACAGGCAGAACAGTACTTGAAGCCTTATTCCTGCAAGATTCTCAACGGGACCGCCGAACACACCGGACTGCCTTCGCAAAGCGTTGACCTGGTCACTGCGGCGCAGGCATTTCACTGGTTTGATGTGGACGCTTTCCAAGCGGAATGCAGGCGCATCCTCAAACCGGGCGGCACGGTACTGCTCATTTGGAACAGCCGGGATGAATCCCTTCCCCTATTGCAAAGCTGTACAGAAGTTTTAAAACGGTTCTGCCCGAAATTTCACGGTTACAGTGAAGGAATGGGTGACGGAACCGACCGGTTCAAGCGTTTCTTTCAAAACGGAACATATCACTCCAAAACATTCGAAAACCCGCTCATTTATGATTTGGACGCATTCATCGGGCGGCATCTTTCCTCTTCATTCGCCCTCAAACCGGATGACGCGGAATACAAGGAATTCATTCAGACGCTGGAGGAGGTTTTCACCCGCTATGAGACCGACAAAACGGTGGAATACCCCTACCTCACACGATGCTACTGGGGAAAGGTATGAATCCGAAAAGTAGTGTTTTCAGGGTTTGGTATTTGATAGAACTACATCCTTTTAAAATTATGTTCAACAAAAAGCACCCGCTTTCATATGATAGCAGGTGCTTTTCCTTGGAGAAAATCAAAAACGTGTTTTGATGGCCGTCTTACCGAACGTCCATAACGATTCGACGGTATGAGGTGAGCGGCGTATCGCTGTCCCTTCCGGAAACTTTCAAAACCACATGAATCTGCTTTCCGGAAGCATCCGCAGGTATTTTCACATGAGCAATGGAAGACGCGGCGTTTTCCACGCAAATCTCCCCTGCATAGGTTCCGGCTTCGGGATAATAAAACCATTCAAAATCCAGTGGTTCTTCATAGGTAAAGTCACCCTGCTCCACAAAAAAGCGGATGCGGTTATCCGGGTCCCAGGAAAGGGATGCGTCCAATTTAACCATTTCCCCGGCTTCCACCTCAAGGCGGACAACCGTTCTGTTTTCATCGCCGTAAAAGTTGATGACAGGGTTGTGCTTCGCGTGCGCGTAATCACACACGCACCAGTCCATTCTGGCTTTGAAATCGTTCAAGTAATCCTTGCGCCAGCGCCACAAAGGAGCGTATGCTTTCCAATCCGGAACGGTTTCTGCATACGGAGTGCCGTCGAACGAAAAATCTTCCGCCTGCGGATACATCGCAAACGGTTCATAAGGCTTTTCCAGCGGACTCACACCATTCTGACCGGCTGAAACCTGCTCTTTTTCCCATGAAAAACGACCGCCCCAGCCGCCCCATGTGAGCTGTTCCGGCACAAACAGGCCTTTGTTTACAAGCCCAAGCCAGGTAGCGGTTCCTCCACCTTCCATGCTTCCGTAATTGCCGTATTTAAAGACCCGCTGCGGATACAAGGCACCTAAAATGCCATGCCTTGTACGCACGTTTAATTCAGCCCAATAATACTGACTCAGCGGTTCCCAAGGCTGCGGTCCGGTATTCTCGCTCGGTCCAAACAGCCCAAACACCTGCGTTTTGCTTCGGATATAGAAAATGTCGGGGAACTCATGGCAGATCCACGCGCTGGCATTGTCCTGCCCCGCATCATCATACACTCTGATTTTGGAAACAAACTTCCTGCATTCTTCTTCTGTGCGTGTTCTGCGAACATCCCACAAAGCCTGCGCTAACGTGTTGGCGCCCGCATTCACGGCAAACCAGACCGGGCGAGGATCGTCTTTATCCACCGCTTTTATAATCAGTTCAGAGCCTTCGGAGGATTTTCCATCCCCCACCGCTTTCATTCCATATCCTCTCTGACCGCCTGCTACTTTACTGAGCAGATATTCTTCGGTCGGCCAACCGGGAGCGTGCTTTATCAGGTTTTTGCGCACAATACCGAACGCACGAACGCGGTCCGCAATGCTTTCCGGAAAAACCAGGTTTGGAAGCCATCTTGACGTTGTTGCGATCAGCCCCTCAATATCCAGTTTGTTGGAATACATCAGGAGCTTTACCATCGTCTGCGCGTCATCCGGCTCGTTTTCCATATCGGTCAGGATAATCAGACGATGCTTTTCTTCCGGTGTTCCCTGTGATAAAAATTTCATAGTCGTCTTCTTCCATTTTTAAAAGCGGGTTGTATATCTGGGTATTTTAAAACAAACGCATGTTCGATTAACTGCCGTTACACAGCAGTGTGTTGATGATTTTGCAAAGGAAACGATTTCGCGTCTCAAGCCTTAAAAGGCAGAAACAGCCCTGAATGATAAATTCAAGGCTGTTTTTGTTTATGCTGTTACAATATCGTTTGCGTCCTGAAGCTTGAGCATATCCACAGCCATTTCACGCATTTTGTATTTGAGGATCTTACCTGCGGCATTCATTGGGAAATCCTCCACAAAAGCGACATAACGCGGTGTTTTATGCTTCGCCATATGGTCGCGCACATAGGTTTTCAGTTCTTCTTCGGTCATGGTCTCCCCTTCTTTGAGGATGACGCACGCCATGATCTCTTCGCCGTACTGTTTATCCGGCACGCCAATGACCTGTACGTCTTTGACTTTCGGATGATGATAGATGAACTCTTCGATCTCTTTCGGGTAGATGTTTTCACCCCCGCGGATGATCATATCCTTGATACGGCCGGTAATCTTAAAGTTGCCGTCCGGCAGGCGGCGTGCAAGGTCGCCCGTATGGAGCCATCCGTCATCATCAATGACCGCGGCAGTCGCCGCCGGCATTTTGTAGTAACCCTTCATGATGTTGTAGCCGCGCGCGACAAACTCACCGTCAACGTTATCCGGCAGATCCTCACCGGTCTCCGGTGAAACGATCTTGCACTCAATCCCCGGCAGATTACGCCCAACCGTATTGACGCGGACATCCATCGGATCATCCGCACGGCTCTGGGTACAACCGGGAGAGGCTTCAGTCTGCCCGTAAACAATGGTGATCTCGGTCATGTGCATTTTATCCACAACGTCCTGCATTACCTTAACCGGGCAGGGGCTTCCCGCCATAATACCGGTACGCATATAACTGAAATCAGTCTTTTCAAAGTCCGGATGTTCCAGCATGGCGATGAACATGGTAGGCACACCGTGGAAGCAGGTGATCTTCTCTCGATTGATGCAGTCAAGCGACAGACGCGGCGAAAACGCCGGGATCGGAGACATGGTCACGCCGTGGGTCATGCAGGCGGTCATAGCAAGCACCATACCGAAGCAGTGGAACATGGGAACGTGGATCATCATCCGGTCAGCGGTGGAAAGATCCATGCAGTCACCGATGTTTTTACCGTTGTTGACCACGTTGTAATGGGTCAGCATAACGCCTTTCGGGAAACCGGTAGTACCGGAAGTGTACTGAATGTTGCAGACATCGTTGCGGTTGATGAGAGCCATCCGCTGATAAACACGCTCAACCGGCACGGTCTGCGCAAGCTCCATCGCGCCGTCCCAGTCCAGACAGCCCGGCTGTTTGAAGCCGACCGTAACGACATTCCGCAAAAACGGAAGGCGCTTGCTGTGAAGAGGTTGTCCCGGAACGGTGTCTTTCAGTTCCGGACAGAGTTCATTAATGATTCCGGCATAATCAGAATCCTTAAAGTTTTCGATCATGACAAGGGTATGTGTATCCGACTGGCGGAGCAGATACTCCGCTTCATGGATCTTGTACCCGGTATTTACCGTGACCAAAATCGCACCGATCTTGACCGTGGACCAGAAGGTGATGTACCACTGCGGCAGGTTGGTTGCCCAGATGGCTACTTTATCCCCCTTCTTCACGCCCATCGCAAGCAGCGCGCGGGCAAACGTATCCACATCATCACGGAACTGCGCGTAGGTTCTGGTATAATCCAGCGTGGTAAAACGAAACGCGTACTGATCGGGAAATTCTTCCGCCATGCGGTCAAGCACCTGCGGGAAGGTCAGGTCGATGAGAATATCCTTTTCCCAAATGTATTTACCGGTTCCAGCCTTATTGGTAAACAATGTGCTCCGTGCCGAATCCCGGCCTGTGTAGTTTTCCATGTAATGAACAAACTGCGGGAACACAATGCCGGCGTCGCTCAAGTTCCCTGCCCAGCGTTTGACCCATTCCAGCGACACATAACCTTCATAACAGATGGAACGCAGTGCCATCATCATCTCATGAATGGGCAGATCGCCTTCCCCCATCATGCGGTATTCTACCTGACCATCCTGCATGACCGAGTCTTTGACATGAACATATTTAATATAAGCGCCAAGGTTCTGCACCGTCTGTTCCGGCGTTTCGCCCATAAACCGGTAAGGGTGATGCATATCCCACAACGCGGCGACCGAATCGCTGGAAAGCTGTTCCAGAAGCCGGCGCAAACGAGCGGTGTCAGCGTATACACCGTTGGTTTCAACCAGCAATGTAACACCGGCTTTCTCAGCCAGCGGAGCCAGTTCACGCAACTGGGCGAGCACTGCCTCATCGTCCACTTCGCCCTGCGGCATAGGCGCAAGATCCGCCAGAATGCGGATATAAGGCGCTGATAACTTCTGCGCGAGAGCAATGTATTCACTGATCTCTTTTTTGTTTTCTTCCGCTTTCTGAGCAAATTTTAAGCAGCAATCAGAAGAAAGACATGGAATCTCCAAGCGAAGCACCTGAAGCTTATTCACTGTTTCAGGAAGTTCGGCGTCGGTAAACGGCGGTGCCTTTACCGCAAAGATATCTTTTCCGAGCCCACGAATCTCAATACCGTCAAACCCGATATCTTTTGCCATGGAATAAATATCCGGCCAGCTGAAGTCCGGACAAGCTAAGGTGGAAAATGCCAGTTTCATGATGTTATATCCCCCAATGATAAATCCCGTTAAACGTTGCAAACGAAGAACGGATTTCTGCAAACAAAACGCCGTGCCACAGTTTATCCCTGCGCAAGACAGCAAAAATATTTTAACACATATTCTATAAAGTTGTAAATACCGTCCATACGCAAAAACCATATAAACACTGCCGTTTTCATACGGGCTGTTTCATTGTGTTTTTTTACATGTTATAATAAATGTATCCTATCTCAAAGTTTCCGCACAAACTTTTGGCTAAAATGGGTCCCTGCCAAAAGAAATGCGGCAAAACGCATGTGAAAACCTAACTTTAGACAAACGCACCAATAGAATCAGGAGATGGTAATATGAAGGCTTCGTTCAAGCAGAAACTGTGTTTGACCGGTATTGCGTGCATTTCGGCACTGGGTCTGTTGTTTACTGGCTGTCAATCCACGCCGCCTGAAATGGACCCGCCCGATGGAGTACAGGCGACCGCCGCCGGCGCGCACAGCGTTGATGTAAAGTGGGATGAGGCAGAAAACGCAACCGGATATCTTGTCATCTTAGCTCCCGCTGAACAAAGCACCACAAACGATACACAAAGCGAAGATGAAACAGGTAAAGCGGAAACAGCCTCAAACAACGATGAAGAAACGGCGGAAAACGAAACGCAGAGCAGCGATTCTTCCGCCGAGACCCTGTCTCAACCCGCAGAAGGAACCATGACAGTGGAAACTGATACAACTAAAGCGACTTTCAACGAATTGACAGCCGACACCGAATATTGCATTACGGTTTCCTCTGTTTACAAAGACGATGAAAACGAAGTGACTTCCGAACCATCAGAAACTGTGACCGTCAAGACCCAGGCACTCGCGGTCGGTGAGGTGACCGGGTTGACCGCCGCTGCCGCGAGCGACAGTTCACTTACTATTACCTGGGACCCGTATGAGACCGCTGAAACCAACGCGGACGGCACGCCGGCAGAGGTCACTTACAATTTATATGTATCAGATACACAAGATGGCGAATACACCCTTCTTTCGGAAAATATGACCGATACCACCTACACACATACCGGGCTTCCGGAACTGACGCCGAAATATTATAAGGTATCCGTTTGCCTAAAAGCCGACTGCAAAAATTTTAACGGCGCGCAATCGGGTACCTGCGCCAACGCCTCAACCAATGAAACACCCAAACCCCAACAACCCGCGCAGAACAACGGGTCTGGCAACGGACAGGGTGCGCAAAACAGCGGCTCCGGCAACGGACAAGGCGGGCAGAGCAGTTCCGGAGCAAACACCGCGTCCAGCAAAAAAGCGCAGGCCATGGCTGTTGCGCAGCAAATTGCGGCAAACATTGGCCCCGGAACCGACCTGGAGCGGATTACAAAAGCCGCACAGATTGTGAACGGTTACTGTGCCAAGGGAACCTATACCACTTCCGGAAATAATTATTACGAAGCGTACGGTGTCTTCATCGCCGGCGAATATTCCTGCGCC
Source organism: uncultured Oscillospiraceae bacterium (assembly GCA_900552945.1). Classification (GTDB taxonomy): domain Bacteria; phylum Bacillota; class Clostridia; order Oscillospirales; family Ruminococcaceae; genus Metaruminococcus_A; species Metaruminococcus_A gallistercoris. The sequence continues at coordinate 1,269 of USBI01000036.1, read as the reverse complement.
GGGGCGACCCGCGCGTTAGGGATGGTGCTCGACTGCATGGGGTACAGCTGGGAGCACGCAAACCCGAACCAATGGACCCATCAGTGGTGCATCATAAATAATATGGACGGACAGCGCGGCTGGGCGGACGGACAGGCCGGCATCGCGGGATATGGCGAACATCCCGCCGCCAACGTGGGAGAAGGAGAAATCCCCGTCATCGTTGTGGATTAAAAAGGGGCGGCGCGTTGCTGTCTTTCTCTACGTATCACCGAAGCAAACGGATTTTCCCAGAAAAAACCTTTTATCCATCCTGCTGAAAATCCAGATGAATTTCCGGATGAATTCGTAAGAGACGTTTCTTGTCGGAAACGCGCAAATCCGGTATAATAAACGTTTGGAAGGTGAAAGCAGATGCCGCATAAATTATTGCGCTCCAAACAGCAAATGTCCGAATCCATGGCGCTGGCAATCGTTTTGACGCTGGCCGGCGGGTTTCAGGACGCTTACTCTTATAATTGCCGGGGAAATGTGTTCGCGAATGCCCAAACCGGAAACATCGTTCTGCTGGGGCAGAACATCGCGACCGGCCAATGGGCGGAATGTCTGCATTACCTCTTCCCCATTCTCGCGTTTCTTGGCGGTGTTTTCGTCACCGAATGGGTGCGTCACCTTTATAAAGAGCGTGCCGGTATCCATTGGCGGCAAATCGTTCTTATTTTAGAAATCATCCTGCTTGCTGTGGCCGGTATTCTGCCGCAGTCATTTAACGTTCTTTCCAATGTTCTCATGTCGTTCGCCTGCGCCATGCAGGTCAACAGCTTTCGCAAATTCCGCGGAGTTCCGAGCGCCACGACGATGTGCATCGGAAACATGCGCAGCGCAACCGAATGTCTGTGCAAATACCTCATCACCAAACAACCGGAACTGCGAAAAAAGAGTCTGCACTACTACTTCATTATCTTTATTTTCGCTGTGGGCGCGGCCTGCGGCGCGATCCTGACCGGGTACATCGGCGAATATGCCATCTGGATTCCCGGAGCGCTGCTGTTCATCGGTTTTCTGATGATGTTCGTAAAAGAAGACCTGGAACCCAATCCGCAATTCCAACAAGAGATGCAAAAACTGCATCAGGAGGAAGAAAAAGCCGAACAAAAGCTGGATGAGGTACTGCATGAATTAAAAAACAAGACCTCAAAAAACGAGAAACCGTAAAGCGTCTTGCAAATAAAACGCCTGTTGTACTATAATAACTGCAACAGCTGTCTCTTATACACATCTCCGAGCCCA
>USBI01000035.1 GCA_900552945.1 uncultured Oscillospiraceae bacterium | reverse complement strand
ATATGTTTATGTGTAAAACGTATAATTAAAAAAGATATAACATTGCTTTTTTACACAAAACGCACAATAAAATTCATTTTGCCGATTTGGTGAATATATCAAAAGTTTAAAAGAAAAATGCTATTATTTGACATGAAATTCTATTTTTCCCCGTTAAAACGGGCTCTATTTCTCCAAGAATCCTTCCGGCGGTTCGTCAATTTAACCAAAATGAGCGTTTGCAGAATGTTTGACATTGCCTCTTTTTGTGAATATAATAGCTACAAATCGGTTACAATCGTAACAAAAGATTTCTAAATCGGTCAAAAAGGAGTTATTGAATGCATACTTTCCTGCAAAAGCTGGAAGCGTTCCGCACCCGGTTTTCCATCCGCGGCATCGCTCTGGCGGTCGTAATTGCAATGTTGTCTGTGACTACCCTGACCGGTATCACCTACGCGACAAACGTTGTTTACATTTACGATGATGAGGACGTATTAAAGTTCTATACGACAGACAGTTCATTGACAGCAAGACAGATCCTCACCCGTGAACAGGTTGAATTCTCTCCGCAGGATGAGATCATCTTTTCCGGTTTTGAGGACGGAGAAGCCAGCATCACCATCTACCGTGCGTTTACAGTGAATATCACCGCGGACGGAACGGCTACGGAAGTGACCATGACCCGCGGAACAGTCGGCGACGCGCTTGATAAAGCAGATGTTGTGTTAAATGATGACGACTTAATCAATGTTTCTCCGTATGAGGAAGCGGTGTCCGGTATGGATATCGTCATCAACCGTGTGACCTATCAGACAGTTACCGAAGAAACCGCCATCCCGTTTGAGGTTGAGACGACCGAAACCTACGCGCTCTCCAAAGGGAAGACCATTGTCACCCAGGTGGGTCAAGAAGGCAAACAGGTCGCGACTTATGAACAGATGCTGGTAGACGGCGAAGTGGCTTCCACCGAACTGCTGGATACACAGGTCGTTTCTCAGCCGGTCAATCAGAGACAGACGGTCGGCACCAACCCGAAGCAGATCGCTTCCGACATTATTCCTCCGGAGGGATTTGTTGTGGACGAAAACGGTGTGCCGGCAAATTACAGCAAGGTGCTAACTGGCAAGGCAACGGCGTATAGCTCCAGCCGTGTCAATGTGCGCGGTGCTTCCGGCCAGCGGCTGGTGCAGGGTTCTGTGGCGGTCGATCCTAACATCATCCCATATGGAACCAAGCTGTATATTACATCGGCTGACGGAAGCTATATTTATGGATACGCTGTTGCGGCGGATACCGGAACGGCATTGATGGACGGCCGTGTACTGGTTGACTGTTTCTTTAACACCTATGGAGACAGCTGCCGGTTTGGCGCGAAAACCGTTAAGGTGTATGTTCTTTCTTAAAACAATAGGATGATACCCAGCGAAAACCCCGGTCGGAATAAATAATTCCGACCGGGGTTTATGATTTGCGGGCGACGGCGCAGTTGTTTTCTCAGGTCTGAAAGAATCCTCTGCTTTTCTCCCGGCGTGATCCATTCCGAAAGCCGCGCGGCAAGGATGGGGATTTTCCAGGCGTCGATCTGCTCTTGGCAAACGCCGCTTTTTTGTTTATACTGCTTTAAATAACCGTGCAGAAACCGCCTTTTTAGCAGGGAAAACGCACGCTTTTGCAGCCAGCCGCCGCGCGGCATTTCCGGATACAGGATGAGCAGGCAGGTTCTCGCTGCATCGGCACAGCGGTCCCCCACGCAGGCGGTCATCCAGTCAAGAATCACAGGGTTACCGTGACGAAGTATGACATTCTCCGGATGAAGGTCCATATGACAGAGCTTATTTCCGTCCGGCAAGGCTTGCAGGCAATTGAGTACCGTGTGTTTTTCCTGTTCGGTCAAATCGTCTGTGCGCAGGATGTTGCGTTTTAAACAGTCTTTCAGCAGAGGAAGGTCGGAAATATCCACAGCCTTTTGGATTGCGAGATGGTAGTCGGCAAGTGCTGAAGCAAACCGCTCAAGCTGAGATGGGTGCTCTGTAACAGCCTGAAGCATATCTGTTCCGGAAATTTTTTCGAATACGATTCCGTAACGGCCATCCTGTTCCACCATTTCATATACGGCAGGGACACATTCGAGCAGTTCCGACACCGCTTTGGTGGAGCGGTATTCCCGTTCGCAGGCTTGTTTCCCCATTCTTTTTTATACAGCTTGAGGACTCTGGTTTCATCCAGCGAAAAGGTTTCCGCGGTATTTCCCTGCGCAAATAAAGGCGCGTTTTTAAAATCCATGCTGCAGCCCCCTCTTTTATGGACATGACTCGTTGCTTCCATTGTAACAATCAGCTTGTTGGTTTGCAAGGAAAAGAAAAATTGTTGAAAATCTCCGGGCGTTTTCCTGTGATTGCTTTTTCAAATCGGCTGTGCTATAATGGGGGCGACCTGAGGGGGAGAGTATCCCAAATAAAGGAAAAGGGTTTGGCGTAAAGGGGGATTTTTTATGAGCCTGTGGCCAGTCTATGAGTTTCAACCGTATGATTTTTCGGAGTTTTTTAATCAGACTGTTACATTGTGGGATGGCTTTACCATAACCACTTTCGCGTTGCTCTGTTACTGTTTGAGCATTGCATTTAGCCTTTTTTGCTATGTATTTCAGGGCATCGGCCTGTTTAGCATGGCACGCCAGCACCGGCTTAAAGTCGCGTGGCTTGCGTGGGTGCCCATTGCAAACTATTATCTCATCGGGCGCCTGGCAGATGAGATCGGCGCGGTGAACGGTTCGTTTACCCGCAAACGCGTCTGTTTGCCGGTCTACCGCGTGTTTGCTTATGCCGCTTCGTTTGGCCTTCTCGTTTACCTGCCTACAGCGGTTCAGTTTTTGGTCCAGTTTGCCGCATACCAGTATTACCGCGAAGATTATTATTACGACCCGGCAACTTCAGTAGCGGTGGTCCTCATCAGTTCGGCGATTATCATTACACTCGCGGTCCTTTACATCGTGTTCCTGTACCGGGCGCTGTATGTGATTTACAAAGATTATTCGCCCCGCAACTGCGGCCTGATGATTGTGCTGTGCATCTTCGTGAAGTATGCCATCGGCCCCTGTTTGTTCGCGGTGCGTAAAAATCCAAGCCAGTCGGCGGCGTATTTGAATTATATGTACCAGCAGCAGGCGGCATATCAGCCGCAGCAGCCCCAGCAGACGTATCAGGCGCAGCAGTACAATGCTCCGCAGCAAGCTCCGATGGTGGAACAGCAGCTCTGGAACGATGATGAGTCTGACAATGGTTCCGCTCCGAAAGAATAAACACACAAAAACGGCAGGGTTTACCTGCCGTTTTTATTTTCTGCGGAAATCCTTCCGTTTTGCAGTATGCGGACTCCCGCGGCAAACCGCAAACCGGGACAAACAACGACGTAAACCGCCCGCACCTCTTTCAGAGTGGTCGGTGGGTGTCAAACGATTGTTTTATGTTTTTTGGCATTTGCCGGCGGCACATTCTTTCGTGATTCCTTCCAACCGGAGAGGATGACCGGCTTGTTTCAGCATTGGCACACGTTTTTCGGCCGCGAGATTCTGCGGTACACAGTATAAAGAAAAAACCTCTTTCCCGTACAACACGGGAAAGAGGTTTTGTTTGTATCATTTGCCTTACCGTTCGAGGATCTGGGAACGGTCCGGGCCGATGCCGACCATTTTGATCGGGCAGCCGCAAAGCTCTTCCAGGAAAGAGATGTAGTTTTTGCAGGTTTCCGGAAGTTCGTCATAGCTCTTGCAGACCGAAAGGTCACCGGTGAAGCCGGGCAGTTCTTCGTAAACCGGCTCGCAGCCTTCCAGTTCATTGATATCGCACGGATATTCTTTCATAAGAGAACCGTCCGGACGTTTGTAGGCCACACAGACCTTCAGGTTGCCGATGTCGCTCAAGGTGTCAAACTTGTTGATGGCAAGAGCCGTCAAGCCGTTTGCGCGTACCGCATGGCGGAGGATGACCGCGTCAAACCAGCCGGTACGTCTTGGGCGGCCGGTGGTGGTGCCGAATTCGTTTCCGCGGTTGCGGATGGTGTCACCCAGCTCGTCAAACAGCTCGGTCGGGAACGGGCCTGCGCCTACACGGGTGGTGTATGCTTTTGCCACGCCGATGACCTCGTCAATCACAGTTGGGCCAACGCCGGAACCGACAGTCACGCCGCCTGCCAGCGGGTGGGAGGAGGTGACGAACGGATAGGTTCCCACGTCGATGTCGAGCAGGGTCGCCTGCGCGCCTTCGAACAGCACTTCTTTGTTTTCTTTGAGCGCGTTGTAGGTGAGCACCGAAACATCATCTACGAACGGAGCCAAACGGCGGCCGTATTCGTTGTATTCGGCAATGATGGCGTCAACATCCAGCGCTTCGCCGTCATAAATGCGGGTGATGATCTTGTTTTTGAGTGCGCCGACCGCTTTGGCCTTTTTCTCAAACAGTTCCGGATGAACCAGGTCGTAAATGCGGATGCCCGAGCGTTCGTATTTATCCATGTAGCAGGGGCCGATTCCGCGGCCGGTGGTGCCGATCTGGTTGCTGCCCAGCGCTTTTTCGCTCAGCCCGTCCAGCTTGCGGTGCCACGGCATGATGACGTGTGCGCGCGGGTCGATGCGAAGATTTTCAACGCTCACGCCGCGTTCGGTGAGGGAGTCGATCTCCTTTAAAATGTCCTGCGGGTCAATGACGACGCCGCAGCCGATGTAGCATTTGGTGCCTTTGTAGAGGATGCCGGATGGGATGAGATGAAGCTTGTAGACCTCTCCTCCGCTTTTTACGGTGTGGCCGGCATTGTTTCCGCCCTGGGAACGGACAACAACATCCGCGCGGGAAGCGAGAATATCAATGATTTTTCCCTTTCCCTCGTCGCCCCATTGTACGCCGACTACTACTTTCGATGGCATGACAGTACCCCTTTTCTTTTCATTAAAATGGAACAGAAAGGCAATTTTTGCGTAAATTGCCCAAACACCCATATATTATACCAAAAACCGGGCGTTTGCGCAATGGCTGAAACCCGGGAAAATCCCATTCTCCGCAGTTTTTTACCTCCGCGCGGTATAAAGAATCCGGAAACAGGAAAAACTAGAGAAAAAGCCCTGGGAGGGAAATGATTTGAAGATCAGCAAACAGGAGTATGATGTGATGAACCGGAGGGCGAGCGCCCGTACAAGGCACTGGGTAACGCTCCCCGTTTCGTTTTTGGTGGGCGGAGGCATCTGTACCTTTGGGCAGGCGCTTCTTAATTTTTACCGGTGGCTGGGGCTGGAACAGACCGATGCGGGCACCATGGTCTCGGTGACCCTCATCTTTCTGACCGTGCTGTTTACGGGGCTGAGCCTGTTCCACAGGCTTGCCAAGTTCGCGGGCGCCGGTACGCTGGTGCCCATCACCGGGTTTGCCAACGCCATGGTCTCCCCCGCGCTGGAATTCAAAAGCGAAGGTTTTGTTTTGGGGTTGGGCGCCAAACTGTTCGTCATTGCGGGGCCTGTACTGGTGTACGGCATTTCGGCAAGCATCCTGTACGGAATCATCCTGTACCTGTTTGAGGTATTCGGCGGGTAACCAAAAGAAAAGGAGTGCACAAAAAATGGCAGAACGTTTGTCACAGTCGACCCTGCGGTTTGAAAAGCCGCCGGTGATTTTAAACTATGCCTCGGTCGCAGGAAAGAAGGAAGCGGAAGGCCCGCTGGGCAATGAGTTCGACCTGGTCAATGAGGACACCACCTTCGGGGAATCCACCTGGGAAAAAGCGGAAAGCAAAATGCAGAAAACGGCGGTGGAGATGGTTCTGGAAAAAGCGGGCCTCGCTCCCGGGCAGGTGGATGTTCTGTTTGCCGGGGACCTGCTCAACCAGTGCGTCAGTTCCACCTACGGTCTGCGGGAGCTCGGCATCCCGTTTTTAGGGCTGTTCGGCGCCTGTTCCACCATGGCGGAAGGGCTTATTTCCGCTTCCATGCTGGTGGAGGGAGGGCTTGCTCGTTGTGCCGCCGCGGTCACTTCTTCCCATTTCTGCACCGCTGAACGGCAGTTCCGGCTTCCGCTGGAATACGGCGGACAGCGCCCGCCCACCTCCCAGTGGACGGTGACCGCTTCCGGCGCCGCGCTGGTGTGTGACCCGGCTGTATTACAAGGGAAGGACGCCATCCTTCCCTCCCTGCCGTCCGTTGTCTCACTGCCGAAGATCCGCGCGGTCACAGTGGGAAAGATCACCGACCTTGGCATCACCGACGCGAACAATATGGGCGCCGCTATGGCTCCCGCCGCCTGTTCCACGCTGGAGGATTATCTGAAAGCGACCGGCACCCGGCTGGAAGAGATCGACCTCATTGTGACGGGGGACCTCGGTGCGGTGGGCAGCCGGCTGCTGTGTGAGCTTCTGGAGCAGGATGGCGTCGATATTCGTGACAAGCATTTGGACTGCGGCAACCTGATTTACGACCCGGAGAAGCAGGACGTTCACGCGGGAGGTTCCGGCTGCGGCTGCTGTGCTTCGGTGCTGTGCGCGCATTTTCTGCCCCGTGTGGCGCGCGGCGAAATTCGGCGGATGCTCTTCTGCGCGACGGGCGCGCTGATGTCCACCACCATTGTGCAGCAAGGAGAGAGCATTCCGGGTATCTGCCACTTGGTAGAACTCACGGCGGAATAGGGGGATGAATGGTATGGAAGTTTTTTGGGAATATGGAAAAGCGTTTCTTGTGGGAGGGCTGCTCTGCGTCATCGGGCAGCTGCTCATCGATTACACAAAGCTCACCCCGGCCCGCATCCTGGTGGGATATGTTGTCGCCGGCGTTATTCTGGGCGCCGTGGGGCTGTATGAACCGCTGGTGGAATTCGCCGGTGCGGGCGCGACTGTGCCGCTGACCGGGTTTGGGTATAATCTCGCCAAAGGGGTACAGCAAGCCGTGCAGGAACAGGGGCTTCTGGGCGCGCTTACCGGAGGGCTGAAAGCATCTGCCGGCGGTATCGCGGCGGCAGTGTTCTTTTCACTCATCGCGGCGTTTGTGTTTAAATCCAGCGACCGGAATATTTCGTAACAAAAGAGGAAGGGTTGGTTTGATTTGCTTGTTTCGGATGTCATGAGCCGGTATGTGGTGCGGGTGTCTTACGACGACAGCGCCTTCCGCGCGGCGGAACTGATGCGCCGCAACAAAATCGGCGTGCTGCCGGTCCTGCGCGGAAACAGTGTAGTCGGTGTGGTGACCGACCGGGACATCATCACCCGGTGTGTGGCGCTGGGAAAGCCGCCGCTTTCCACCACGGTGGACAGCATCATGACCTCTCCCGCCGTTTGTGTGGAAGTGGAGACCCCGCTCGCCGAGGCAATGGAGCAGATGGCACGCAAACAAATCAAACGGGTGCCGGTGTTAAACAGCGGCCGGCTTTCCGGTATGCTGAGCCTCTGTGACCTGCCGGGGAAGGTGTCCGGCAAGAGCGTCGCGGGGACCTATCAGCAGATTTTCACCCCCGGCGCGGGAAGCGATTCCGGCCCATCCGTTTGGAGCACCCTGTTTGATTAACTGCTGGGGTCACTCCTCTGCGGAAGATAAAAACGCACAGGCCAAAATAGCCTGTGCGTTTTTTGTGTGATAAAACCAGCTGAACGGGGATGGCACAACCACCAAAGCGGTTTTACCTGCCGTTTGGCCGAATGCAAAACCGTACGGCGTTTTCCCGGTGAATCGGTCAGACGGTTATTTTTTCAGGTAGACCCTCGCCTCAAACGGTTTGAGCTCCATTTCCTCGGAAATGGGAGCCTGCGGGTAGTTTGCGATGAGCGGTTCATAGCCGTCCACCGGGACCGGCAGGCGGTAGGTGCAGGGTTCTTTGCTGAGGTTGAGCACCACCAGCAGGGATTCGTCTTCCCCGGTGCGGGTGTAGCAGTAGACCTGCGGATGCTCCGGGTCTGCATCCTCAAAACGGCCGTAGACGAACACATCGTGTTCCCGGCGCAGTTTGATGAGCTGTTTATAGGTGGAGTAGATGGAGTTCGGGTCGCCCACCTGCGCTTTTGCGTTGATGGTCTTGTAGTTGGGGTTTACCATGATCCACGGTTCGCCTTCGGAAAAGCCGGCGTTTTTGCCGTCGGTCCACTGCATGGGGGTGCGGGCGTTGTCCCGTGTGAAGTGAAGGATGGCCGGGAAGCAGTCGTTCAGGGTGCCGTTTTCGTCCATCTCTTTCATGGCGTTGATGACCTCAATGTCACGCAGGTCCTCCCGTTTGAACGGGCAGTTGGTCATGCCCAGCTCTTCCCCTTCGTAGATATACGGGGTGCCCTGCAGCGTGTGCAGCAGGATGGCGAGCATTTTGGCGCTTTCGCTCCAATAGGCGCCGTCATCCCCAAAACGGGAGACCTGCCGCGGCTGGTCGTGATTGTTTAAGTAAAGGCTGTTCCAGCCCCGGTCTGCCAGCCCGTACTGCCACTTGGTCATGGCTTTCTTAAAGGCTTTCAGGTCCCGTTTGGGCACCGAGCGGAATTTTCCTCTCGGGTCGATGTCCAGGTTCACATGCTCAAACTGGAAGACCATGTTCAGCTCATCCCGGTCCTCGCCCACATAGAGCGCCGCCTGGTCCGGACCGATGGAAGGCGCTTCGCCGACGGTCATAATGTCGTACCGGGAAAGCACTTCACGGTTCATCTCTTTGAGATAGTCGTGCATCTTCGGCCCGTCGATGAAATACTCCTGCGCCAGTTTGTTCTTGACGCCGGTATCCGGAAATCCGGGCACCTTGGAATACATATTGACGGTGTCCATCCGGAAGCCGTCCACGCCGAGTTCGCACCACCAGCGCATATTTTTGAAGATTTCTTCCCGCACCTTCGGGTTTTCCCAGTTGAGGTCGGGCTGTTTTTTGGAAAACAGGTGGAGGTAGTACTGGCCGGTGGGCTCGTCATATTCCCACGCGGAGCCGGAAAAGTGGGAGCCCCAGTCGGACGGCGGTCCGCCGTTTTTGCCATCCCGCCAGATGTAAAAATCCCGGTAGGGATTGTCTTTGGATTTTCTCGATTCCACGAACCACTTGTGTTCGTCCGAACTGTGGTTGACGACGAGGTCCATCAGCACCTTGATGCCGCGTTCGTGCGCCATGGAAAGCAGCTGCTTAAACTCCTCCAGCGTGCCGAATTCCGGGTTGATGTCATAATAATCCGAAATGTCGTAGCCGTTGTCGTCCATCGGCGAGCGGTAGATGGGGCTGAACCAGATGACGTCTACCCCCAGGTCCTTCAAATAATCCAGGTGCTGCATCACGCCTTTGCAGTCACCGTATCCGTCGCCGTTTCCGTCGGCAAAGCTGCGGGGGTAAATCTGGTACACCACCGCTTCCTTCCACCATGCTTTTTTCATCTGTGATCCTCCTTGTATTTGCTGGTGCCCCTTTTTTACAGGCAGGGGCGAACCTTGTTTATTTTAGGATAAACGGCAGCAGCAGAGCGGCGAGCCCTACCAGGGCAAATGCCGCGCCGCCCACCTTGGTCGAGACGCGGTATAGGTCGGACGGCTCGTCTGCCCGGTAGGATTTCCACCGTTCGGTGAGCTTCCACATCAAATCCGGACGGAAAAACATAAAAATACCGAGAGCCAGCAGCAGAATGCCGCCGAGCACAGTCCAAAACAGGTCGCTGCCTTGCATCATGCATTCTCCTTTGTTTGTCTGTGGTCACGGGCAGGCTGTGCCTGATAAATATACAATCAGGAATTCAGTTCGCTTAACAGGTCTTTAATGATTTTCCCCATCCGCTCCCTGTGGTAACGGATGACCTTCCAGCCGTTTTCTTCGGTGCCGACCACCCGCGGGTCTTCCCCGAACATACCAAGCGGCCACCCCTCTTTGGGCAGGTTTTCCATGTGCACCAGTTCCGGGTGGAGCGCGCGGGTGATCATCGTTTCATTGCCGGCCGCGTGGTCGGACATATAGCCTTTCATCCGGGATTCATCCTCGGTAAAGCAGGTGATGACTTTGATGCCGTAGGTTTCCTCCAGCTTCATTCGGTTCTTCTCTGCCCAGTTGATGGACGGTCCGTGCCCGTGCATGACCACCAGCTTGAAACCGGCTCGCGCCAGCTGTTTGACAATGGAGCCGACCATCTGCCCGAACAGCTCCTCATCCATATAATAAATGCTGCCGGGCAGCTGCTGGGTGGGGTAAGCCATAAAGCTCTGCGGGTCTTTCTCAAACCAGAAATCCATGCCGTAATATTCGGTGCCGTCCGGTTCCACCTTTTTGGCGTCCGGCGCGCAGAACAGCATGGGCAGGACAATGCCGCCCACGTCCTCGGCGAGCATGCCGAACAGCTCTTCCGACTGGATGCCGTCCGCCCCGAGCGGAAGATGGGCGCCGTGCCACTCCAGCGTGCCCAGAGGCAGGTAGGCGACCGGCGCCTCCCGCAACCGTTTCAAAAACGCGTCGGGGGTCAAAAATTTGTATTGTACTTCGGTTTTCACGCGGATTCTCCTTAAAAACAATGCATTTTACAATACGTTTTGTATATTATAAAAGGAATAAACCGTTTGTTTTAAATTTTACCGTCCCAAACAGCCGGACTTGCAAAGCGGGCCGGGCCACCGGTGTGCAATCCGGCCGGCAAAGGCTTATTTCCCGGCGGGCATGACCTCATAAAGCCAGTCGGTCACCCGTTTGATGTTATCCAACCCTTCGAACACAAGGCTGCCGTGCCCCTGCCCGTGCAGCAGGTCGAGGGTGACCTTGTCCTCACCCAGAACCTCGGTGAGCGCCTGGTCGAACCGGATGGACTGGAGCACCGGGACCATCGGGTCAGCTGTGCCGTGCTGGATGAGGAACGGCGGGCAGTCTTTGGAGATGTAGGCGATGGGCGAGAAGGCTTTGGCGGCTGCTGCGATCTCTTCGGGGACCGGTTTGCAGCCGAGCGTTCTGCAGATCCGCTGAACGGTGTCGCCCGTATCCTCGGCCGGGTCGTTGAACCGGTGGAGGGCGACAAAGTCATCCACCGTTTTGTCCACCTGCGTGGGGCCGTACCAGTCGACCACTGCGTTCACCGCTTCGGATTCATCCGGGCAGCCCATGCTGCGGTCGGTGAGCTCCTCCCGGTTGGCAGAGGTCCCTGCCAGGCTGGCCAGATGGCCCCCTGCGGAAGCGCCCCAGAGTGCGAGGCGGGAGGTGTCCAGTTCATACTCCGCGCCGTGCGCCTTTAAAAAGCGGATGGCCGCTTTGACATCGTGGATCTGGGCCGGATGCGGGCATTCGGGCGCCAGACGGTATTCCATACAGCAGACGGCAAAGCCGAACGAAAGAGCCTTGAAGCCCGCGTGGACCTCCCAGTAATCCTTGGCGCCGTCTCCCCATCCGCCGCCATGGATGAACAGGATGACCGGGAACGGGCCTTCCCCTTCGTTGGGCAGGTAGATGTCCATCCGCTCCCGTTCGTGAAGGGAGGCGTAGGGGACGTTTTCCCAGCGGCGCTGGATGGAGCCGGAATCGATCTTGACCCGCAGGCGATTTTTGATCTCGTAGCTGAGCGGGACATTCATGGTGACGGGGCCGCTCACGGTTTGAAAGGTCTGTTGTTTTCTTGGCATGTTGATTCTCCTTTTTTTGATTGATAGGCGGGATGATGGATCATTTAACAAGGTAAGTATAGCACAATCGATATCCGGAAACAAGAAGCGAAAAAAAGATGAAATACGAGTAAATTTTTTGTCATTTTATGAAAAAAAACAGAAAAAAACAGCGGCTTTGGAAGTTATGTCAAATTTATGTGAAATGTAAAAAAAGTCTGGTGGAAATACTTGGCTCATGCTATAATGGCTCTAAGTAGGGGTATTTTGAAAAACAGCGGTTTGTGTGGGAGAGATGGTTTCAAACCGGTTGTTTTTAAAACTCAGAACACAAAAGTTGAATACGGAAACCTTTTGGGGGGATAAAATGGATTGGTTTAATTTGATCGTCTCGCTGGGCGGAGGACTGGCGCTTTTCCTGTTCGGTATGAATGTGCTGGGCAACAGTTTGGAAAAGCTTTCCGGCGGCCGGCTTGAAAAGACGCTTGAAAAGCTTACCAACAGCGTTTGGAAAGGTGTTCTGCTCGGTCTTGTGGTAACGGCGGCGATACAAAGTTCATCCGCTACCACGGTCATTGTCGTTGGTCTGGTCAACGCGGGCATATTAAAGCTTCGCTCCTGTATCGGCGTCATCATGGGCGCCAACATTGGTACTACCGTAACGGCGCAGATTCTGCGGATGGGCGATTTGGAAGGCAATGCGGACGCGAACTTTTTCTTAAGCTTACTTAAACCGTCCACTCTTGCACCGATCATCGCTGTTATTGGTGTTGTTTTCCTCATGGCCAGCAAAAAGCCGAAGAAGAAGGACATCGGCACCATTCTGTTGGGCTTCTCCATCCTCTTTACCGGTATGCTTTCCATGGAAGCAGCGGTCAAGCCTCTTGCGGAGATGGAGCAGTTCAAAACGGCGTTTGCCATGCTGGAAAACCCGCTGCTCGGCGTGCTGGTCGGTGTGGTCGTCACGGCCATCATCCAGAGCTCTTCGGCTTCGGTCGGTATCCTGCAGGCGCTCAGCGCCACCGGTGCGATCACCTATGCCTCTGCTGTGCCGATTATTCTGGGTCAGAACATCGGCACCTGTGTTACCTCGATGCTCGCCAGTATTGGTACCAGCAAAAACGCCAAGCGCGCGGCATTTGTTCACCTGTATTTTAATATCATCGGCGCCGCGGTTTTTCTTGCGGTGGTCTATATCATTCAATACACCATTGGGTTCCCGTTCTGGAACGATGCGATCGACAAAGGCGGCATTGCAAACTTCCACACCATCTTCAACGTCGTCTGTACCCTGATCTTCATCCCGTTTGCGGGCGTGCTTGAAAAGCTGGCGAAGCTCACCATCCGCACCGGCAAGGATGAGCAGGGCTCTGACGCCGACACCAATCTGCTTGACGAACGTCTTCTGGTTTCTCCGGGTCTTGCCCTCAACCAGTGCAGCACCCTTGTAAAACGGATGGCGGAGTTTGCGAGACAGAATCTTTCTGATGCGATCTCTCTGTTTGACAAGTATGACCAGAAGGTGTTCAATCATGTTGGAGAAACGGAAGAAAACATCGACCGGATTGAAGACCGTTTGGGCAATTACCTCCAAAAGCTGACGGATAAAGAGCTTACCGAAGCGGAATCCAAACAGGTGACCTATGTGCTCCACCTGATTTCAGAGATCGAGCGAATCGGCGACTACGCGGTCAATATTGCTGACCGTGCGGATATGCTGCACAACCGTTCGGCGAAGTTTTCCGCCAAAGGTCACGCGGAAATGGAGATCATGTTCTCTGCGGTTAAAGAAGTTGTTTCCATTACCACTGATATCATCGAAAACGAGAATGTAGACACCGCTTTGATGATCGAGCCGCTTGAGCAGACCATTGATGTTTTGGAAGAAACGCTCAAAGCCAAACACATCCAGCGGCTTAAAAAAGGAAAATGTTCGGTGGATACCGGTATCATCTACCTGGAAACGGTTGCGGACTTGGAGCGTGTGGCTGACCACTGTTCGAACATTGCCGTTTATGTCATCGGCGATCAGAAACTCACCGATCGAGACCGTGTACAGATTGAAGGCGAGGTCAACCAGCACGCGTTTTTGCGGCGTATGCATGAAGAGGGCGGCATGGTGTATGAAAACGCTTTGAAGATGTATATGGATAAGTACGTTGCGCAGTTAAAGCTTGAAAAAGCCGAATAAATGAAATCAGCCAAAAGCCCGTTCTTTGTGAACGGGCTTTTTTGTTGGACCAACGCCGTTTGGTGGTGGGATACTTTGAGCCGAAAACCGATTGCAATCCGTTTGGCAGTATGTTAAGATGAATCTGGTTAGGCAATCATACATTAAATCATGCAAAGGAGTACTGATATGGTAGACTTTCAGTTTTACAATCCATGCCGAATCGTGTTCGGCAAAAACAACGAATCCAAACTGCCTGAACTCATTCGCAATTTAGGGGGAAGCCGCGTGCTGATGCATTACGGCGGCGGCTCCATTAAGAAAAACGGGGTATATGACCGTGTGACAAGCGCTTTAAAAGAAGGCGGTATCACCTTCTTTGAGCTGGGCGGCGTTCAGCCGAATCCCCGCCTTGCGCTGGTGCGTAAAGGCATTGAACTGGTCAAGGAACAGAACATCGACTTTATCCTCGCTGTGGGCGGCGGAAGCGTCATCGACTCTTCCAAGGCGATCGCGGTAGGCGTTTATCAGGAGGATGTGTGGGACTGCTTTGTCAAAGGGGTTTACCCCACCAAGGCGCTCCCGGTCGGCGTGGTGCTCACCATTCCGGCGGCAGGCAGCGAGTCGTCCGATGCGTGCGTCATCACCAACGATGACGGGCAGCTCAAACGCGGCCTTTCCTGCGAGTGCATTTATCCGCGGTTCGCACTGCTCAACCCGGAATACACCTACTCCATGCCGAAAAATCAAATCGCAAACGGTGTGTGTGATATCATGGCGCACCTGTTTGAGCGGTATTTCACCAACGTAGAGCATGTTGAACTCACCGACCGGCTGATTGAGAGCGCGCTGAAAACCATGATGTATTACGCGCCGCTCGCAATGAAAGAGCCGGAAAATTACGATGTACGCGCGGAGATTCTTTGGACGGGAACGGTCGCTCATAACAACCTTCTGCAGACCGGGCGAATCGGCGACTGGGCAAGCCACAACATTGAGCATGAGCTTTCCGGTATTTATGACATTGCTCACGGCGCAGGCCTTTCGATTGTTTTCCCGGCTTGGATGAAATACTGCGCGAATAAAAACAAACCGCGTTTTGTACAGTTTGCCCGCCGGGTCATGGATATGGACTACACCTGCGGCAGTGAGGATACCGCCATTGCCATGGCCATTGAGAAGCTGGAAAACTTCAACAAGAGCCTTGGTTTGCCGGTTCGTCTGTCGGAAGTCGGCATCGGGGAAGAACATCTTCGTGAGATGGCTGAAAAAGCGGTTCTGGGCGGACCGCTCGGCAACTTCAAGCTCACGGCAGACGATGTTTATAACATTTATAAACTGGCGCTTTAAAACGGCCTGAACAATGCGGCGCACCTCCGGCCGGATGGTGCGCCGTTTTTGCAGCAACACGGAAAGGAAGGTCCGCATGACTCTGAGCAGAAAAGCAAAAAGCCTGCCCGAAGGCTTTAATCCCATTACCGACGGGGTGATTTGGAAACAGCTGTTGGTGTTTTTCTTCCCGATCCTTTTGGGTACGTTCTTTCAACAGCTTTATAATACGGCGGATGCGGTTATCGTCGGGCAGTTTGTCGGCAAAGAGGCGTTGGCGGCAGTTGGAGGCGCGACCGGCACCATCCTGAGCATCATTGTAAACCTGCTGGTTGGCGTGGCGTCCGGTACGACGGTTATTGTGGCGCAGTTTTACGGCGCGCGCAATTATGAAGGGGTTGGCCGCGCGGTGCATACTTCCGTTGCTCTTTCGCTGGCCGGAGGCGCTGTGCTGATGGTGATCGGCTTATTGATTTCCGACTGGGCGCTGACCGCAATGGGCACCACGCCGGATGTTATGGATTACGCGTCCACCTACCTGCGCATCTACTTTTTGGGGACCATCCCTTCTTTCCTGTACAATATCGGAGCGGGCATCCTGCGCGCGGTGGGCGATACCAAGCGTCCGCTTTATTACCTCATCGCCGCCTGTTTGCTCAATATTGTTCTTGACCTGATTTTTGTTGCCGGGTTGGGGATGGAGGTTTTAGGCGTGGCGCTTGCCACCATCCTGTCCCAGACCCTTTCGGCGGTGCTTACCTGCATCTCGCTCATCCGCGCGAAGGGGCCCTACCGGGTGTTCGTAAAGCGGATCCGCTTCTATAAACAGGAACTGAAATCGGTGCTGTTTGTGGGCATCCCGGCAGGACTGCAATCGAACATGTACGCCATCTCCAACCTGCTCATTCAGGCGGGCGTCAACAGCTTCGGGACCGACACGATGGCCGCTTGGACGGCGTTCGGTAAGATCGACGGCTTTTTCTGGATGATCTCCGGCGCGTTCGGCATTGCCATTACCACCTTCGCGGGGCAGAATTACGGCGCTGGAAGGATCGACCGGGTGCGCCGCAGCACCTGGATCTGTGCCGGGATGCAGTCAGGCGTGGCGGTGTTCATGAGCGTGCTTATGTGCAGCTGTGCTCCGTGGCTGATCCGCATCTTCACGCAGGATGAGGCGGTCATTCAAATCGGGTTGGTCATGGCCTGGTACATGATGCCGTTTTACATCTGCTTTGTGCTGGTGGAGGTGCTTTCCGGCGCCATCCGCGGCTGCGGCGACGCGCTGCGCCCGATGATCATCGTGGGTCTGGGCGTCTGCCTCTTCCGTGTTGTGTGGATGTTTGTGGCGCTCCCCATCCGGCACGAGCTGGATTCCATCCTCGTCAGCTACCCGGTGTCATGGGTCATCACCAGCCTGTTGTTCTTAGCCTATTATAAATGGGGGCATTGGGCGGATCGCGCGAAACGCTGACGTTTGACAGTATGGTACACATCAAAAACGCCGTCCGAATGTTTCGGGCGGCGCTTTTTATATGCAGTTAATTTAATGATACAGTGTGTCGTGTTCGGTTAAATAAGCCATTTGCAGCTTCTGCTTGAAGATAGCCAGATTCATGCCGGGAATTTTAGCCGGCAGTCCAGGGAGCGTTGCACCGTTTTATCTAGCGGCTTTTTGTTCGTTTTAGAAATTATATAGATAACTTCTTATCTCTCGGATTAGTTCGCTGTAAGCGCCGTGCTTGGTCATATCGGGCCGGTCGGTCAGTCTTACATGGGAGCTGTCCCCTTCTTCATACCACTCTGTTATATAGCTGGAGCGATAGGCCATTCCGTCCCGGATGGTGAACGAACTGTTGAAGTGCGCTGAGGGAACATACATCCCGTCGTTGTAATCAATTAAGAGCAGCAGCATGTTATCACCAACTTCCACATTGGTGTAGTTTTCACCGTTCATGCCACAAATGGACGGAGGCAGAGCAACTTTTATGACCGGTGCAAGATAGCTGGGGTCTGGATGCTGAAGCCAGTCTAATACAATGCGCCCGGTTCCCTTGTGAATGGCCGTCACTTTGACCCGATAGGTAAACAGTTCATATTCCAGCTGCGGGGGATCTCTGAATTGCAAAAAACCAACGCCCATATCGCCTTCCCGGTAGGTGTAGACTGCCGGCTCGGACGGATTGACCGAAAGCACTTCTCCTTCAATGATGAGGTCGGAATATTTTGTCTGAACAGAGAACGGCAACACGGCGTAATCCGCGGCGGTAACTCTTGCTTGAGGATAAGCGCCTCTTCGGTATCCGTGTTCGTCGATCACCGTGTCGTTTGTAAGGCCTGTCAAAAGGAAAACCACAATCAAAACGACCGGCGTGACCCAAAAAAAGATTTTATAAATCAGTTTCATGTTACCACTCTCGTTTCTCTACGGTCACATCTCGTTCAAACCATCTTTTATCGTTTGGATCAAATCCTGGTAAGCGCCGTACTCGGTCATATCCGGCCGGTCGGTCAGCCGTACGTGGGATTCCCCTTGTACGGTATACCATTCCGGGATAAAATTTGAAGCATAAGCCCTTCCGTCCCGGATGGTGTACAGACTGTTTTTCGGTGATGTGGGAGTATACATCCTGTCCGCATAATCCATTAAAAGAAGGAGCATCCTGTCACCGGCTTTTACGTTGGTGTAGCCTTCCTCATACATTCCACGCGAAAAGGGCGGAATGGCTACCTTTACGACAGGCGCCAGATAACGTGGGTCCGGATATTTCAGCCAATCCATCAAAATACGGCTGGTCCCTTTGAAAATGGCCGTCACTTTGACTTCGTAGGTAAAAAGTTCATATCCCTTTTGCAGAATATTTTCCCATTTCATAAATCCAACGCCCATATCGCCTTCCCGGTAGGTGTAGACTGCCGGCTCGGATGGATTGACTGAAATCACTTCCCCTTCGACGATGAGGTCGGAATATTTTGCTTGAAAGGCGTAGGGGGTGCCGGCAGGGTCTCCTTTCAGCGGACCGATTTGCGGATATACGCGGTGATGGTACCCGACTTCGTCGATGATAACATCGTCGGTGAGGCCGACTAGGATCAAAAACGCAGCCAGCAAGACCGCTGTGCTTCCAAGGCAGATTCTGCGGATCCGTTTCATAGAACCACCTTCCATTCTCTGCGGTCACATCTCGTTCAAACCATCTTTTATCGTTTGGATCAAATCCTGGTAAGCGCCGTACTCGGTCATATCCGGCCGGTCGGTCAGCCGTACGTGGGATTCCCCTTGTACGGTATACCATTCCGGGATAAAATTTGAAGCATAAGCCCTTCCGTCCCGGATGGTGTACAGACTGTTTTTCGGTGATGTGGGAGTATACATCCTGTCCGCATAATCCATTAAAAGAAGGAGCATCCTGTCACCGGCTTTTACGTTGGTGTAGCCTTCCTCATACATTCCACGCGAAAAGGGCGGAATGGCTACCTTTACGACAGGCGCCAGATAACGTGGGTCCGGATATTTCAGCCAATCCATCAAAATACGGCTGGTCCCTTTGAAAATGGCCGTCACTTTGACTTCGTAGGTAAAAAGTTCATATCCCTTTTGCAGAATATTTTCCCATTTCATAAATCCAACGCCCATATCGCCTTCCCGGTAGGTGTAGACTGCCGGCTCGGACGGATTGACCGAAATCACTTCCCCTTCGATGATGAGGTCGGCGTATTTCACCTGCTGATCGAGCGGGATGGGAAAAACATCCGCACTGCTAGCTGATATTTGAGGATAGGCGCTTTCTCGGTAACCGTACTCATCGATCACTGCGTCGTTGGTGCAGCCGACCAGAAGGATAACGCAAGCCAGTAAAGCTGTGCTTCCAAGGCAGATTCTGCGGATCCGTTTCATATTATCACCTCTCCGGTCGTCATTAAATCAGACTAAAAAACCATTGGAATTACCTGGATTCTATTATTTTTATTCTTTTCATGTAAATCTGTCTCTTATACACATCTGACGCTGCCGACGA
>USBI01000034.1 GCA_900552945.1 uncultured Oscillospiraceae bacterium | reverse complement strand
ACCAAGATAAGCTTCCGCGTCCGATTTCAGTTTTTGCAGAATCATTGCGGAAATCTCCTGCGGAGAATATTTTTTGCCGTCGATTTCCACGGTATAGTTCGTACCCATATGGCGTTTGATCGAGCTGACAGTGCGGTCCGGGTTGGTGATTGCCTGACGTTTTGCGACCTGACCGACCATTCTTTCACCGGTCTTGGAAAATGCAACAACCGACGGAGTGGTCCGCGCGCCTTCCGGATTCGCGATAACGACTGCCTCGCCGCCTTCCATAACGGCGACACAGGAGTTTGTAGTACCTAAGTCAATACCAATAATCTTGCCCATAATAAAATCCTCCATTTCTGGTTTTAATCAATTGAATCGTACTATTTATGAATTTGCAACGACTACCATCGCGTGCCGAATGACTTTATCATGCAATTTAAAGCCCTTCTGGTACACCTGGCAGACGGTGTTTTCACCAAAGTTGTCATCATCCACACGGCTGACTGCGTTGTGCAGTTCGGGATCAAACGGTTTGCCCAGCGCATCGATCTCTTCCACACCCATTTTGGTAAGCACCTGCATGAACTGGTCGAAAATCATCTGAACGCCCTTTTTGAACTCCTCATTCCCCTCACACGGAGAGGCGAGCGCACGCTCAAAATTATCCACAACCGAAACAATTTCGGAAACGCATTTTACAGTCGCATCCGTGTAAAGTTCCATCTTCTCACGGGTGGTGCGTTTGCGGTAGTTATCAAATTCCGCCATCTGGCGAAGAAGTTTTTCCTGAAGCTCCGCGTTTTCTTTTTTGAGCTTTTCCAGTTCGTCCTCCTGCGCAGGCTCTTGTGCCGCCTGCTCGGTTTCTTTTTCTTTTACCTGCTGTTTGGCAGCCGCTTGTTCTTCTGCCGCTTTATTCTTTTTCTTTTCGCTCATGCTGCTGTTCTTCCTCCCTGAACTCTTCGCTTGATGACAGCATGTGGGTCACACTGTCTGAAAAATACTGAATGTATGGGATCATCTTCGCGTAATCGATCCGCACCGGTCCGATCACGCCAAGCACGCCTGCATCAATGGAACCAAGGTTGTATTTCGACAGGATCACGCTGGAATTGGAAATCGCCATTGTGCCGGACTCTTTCCCGAACACAACGTGGATGCCGCTGAACACCGAGGAAAGCAGATTCGCCAGATCATCTTTGTGAGACAAAAACCGGACAACCTCGTTTGGGTCCAAATCGTGGTTGGCAAGCAGCCTGGTTTCGCCTTTCAGATTAATATTGGACGAGGCAAACTCGCTCGACAGCTCATACACCGCATAAAGCAGCGGGGTGAGTGTCATCATGTAACTGCCCATGCCGGCGGCCAGATTCTGGATCATGGAAGGATTCAGCTCTTCCAGTTTCAATCCATAAAGGTTCTGGTTTAAAAAATTCCCAAAAAACGCGAGCTGATCATCCGTCAAATCAAATTCCAAACGGCAGATCCGATTTCTCATTGCACCGGATGAAGTCAAAATCAAGAGCGCATACAGTCTGCGCCCGGCCGGGATAACCTCAACACGGGTGATCATGGAAATCTGCGGCATATTCTTGGTGTTGAAGGTGGCGCAGCCGGTCAGCTGAGCCAGCGCTTCCGTCGCTGTTTCGACCACCGATTCCGCGGTGACCGCATCATTGCTATGAAGGAGGTCATCGATAAGCCCACGCTCTTTTGCGGATAGCGGCGCCGGATGCATGAGGTGATCGATGTAAAACCGATACCCTTCATAAGTCGGGATACGACCTGCCGAAGTGTGCGGCTGTTCCAGGTAGCCCATAGACTCCAGCGCAGACATATCATTTCGAATGGTGGCAGAAGAAACCGACAGCCCCAAAAGATTCACCAGCGCCTTAGAGCCGACCGGCTCACCCGTTTTAATGTATTCGTCAACGACCGCTGCCAAAACCTTCCGTTTTCTGTCATCCATTTTCAACCTGCTCACCTTCCGTTCCGGATTATTTGCAACCAGAAAACTGTTTGTTGTAATTTTAGCACTCTATCTCTCTGAGTGCTAACATCAATTTATCACTTATTCTATCCGCTGTCAAGTGCAGGCATTCAAAAGTTAAAAAATTATTCAAATATTCAGTCAAATTACGCATAGACGCCCCTTAAAAAAAGCGGTATACTGAACATGTTTCATAAAATCATACGGCAAAGCCGTATCGCTCTTCAATCATACTCATACATTTCAGCAAAGGAGATAAAAGAATGGAAAACTTTAATTTTTATGCCCCCACCAAAGTCGTTTTCGGAAAAGGCGCGGAAGAGCAGGTAGGCGCACTGGTAAAAGAACAGAACTGCAAAAAAGTGCTGGTTCATTTTGGCGGTCAGAGCGCAAAAAAATCTGGTTTGCTTGACCGTGTCTATGCTTCTCTTGACGCCGCGGGAATCGATTATGTTTCGCTGGGCGGCGTTGTGCCGAATCCTCGTCTTTCCAAAGTGCGCGAGGGCATTGAACTCTGCAAGAAAGAGGGCGTTGATTTCCTGCTCGCGGTAGGCGGCGGAAGCGTCATTGACTCCTGTAAAGCCATCGGCTACGGGCTTGCAAACGACTGTGATGTCTGGAATTTATATCTTCGCAAGATTGAGCCAACCGGCTGCTACCCGGTCGGCGTTGTTCTCACCATTGCAGCCGCCGGCAGCGAGATGAGCAACTCTTCAGTTATCACCAACGAAGAAGGCTGGCTGAAACGTTCCTGCAACACCGATTACGGCCGCTGTAAGTTCGCCATCATGAACCCGGAACTCACCTACACTCTGCCTCAGTATCAAACGCAGAGCGGTTGTACCGACATTCTGATGCACACCATGGAGCGCTACTTCACCAACGTAGAGACCATGGAATTGACGGATGTCATCGCGGAAAGCCTGATGCGCAACGTTATCCGCAACGCGAAAATTTTAATGAAAGACCCACAGAATTACGAAGCGCGCGCGCAGGTAATGTGGGCGAGCAGCTTGGCGCACAACGACCTGACCGGCTGCGGCTCTGTGGGTGATTTTGCAAGCCACAACATTGAGCACGAGCTGGGCGGCTTGTTCGATGTAACTCACGGCGCCGGCCTTGCCGCAATCTGGGGAAGCTGGGCGCGTTACGTTTACAAACACAACGCCAAACGGTTCGCTCAGTTTGCCGTCAACGTACTGGGCGTTTACAACCATTTTGACGATCCGGAACGCACCGCTCTGGAAGGCATTGAGGCAATGGAAGAGTTCTACCGCTCCATTGAAATGCCGATCAGCATGACTGAACTGTTAAACGGCAAACAGGTCACCGATGCGGAAATCGAAGAAATGGCAGACAAATGCACCAAGGGAGGAACCAAAACCATCGGTAATTTTGTAAAACTTTCAAAACAGGATTTAATTGAAATTTACAAAATGGCTCGCTAAAAAAGCTTCCCGAACCAAGGCAAATTTTAAGGTAAAACAGCGGTATGATGGGGTACATCTCATCATACCGCTGTTTTCTTCTGCTTACAGAAAATGAAAACCTTGATAGAGTTCAACCATATTGTTGGATTCATCTTGCAAAATCAAGGGCAACACATTAAAATAAAACCAACAAGCGGCCTTTTGCGGCAGTGTACATCTGAAAGCCTCTGCTTTTGGAAGAACAGCGAGTCGCTGTTTTGTTACAACAGGTGAAGACGTATTCTTTGCAAGAATACATTCCCGATAACGCTCCGGCGAATTCCGGATTCACTGTGTGAATAACCATTCGCCTTCGCTTATATGCGGTCTTTTGGTGCCGCAAAAGGCTTTGCTTGGTGTTATTTTAAAAAGAGGTGAACGGTATGAAAATCAAAGGCGATACCATACACTTTGAAGAGCATGACATGCCGTTCGTTTCCCGGTTCGGCATATCGGCAGCGACGGAAATGGTCCTTGATTTCAAAGCAGTACAACCGCTTCCTTTTTTGTATGATATCGACCAGTTGGCCGCTTTTTTCCGAAGAGGGAAAAAGATCCTGTTCCGCTGTGCCAAACATCCCGAGCAGGAATATCACACGGCTGCTATTTCCAAAAACAATGGAGGGACCAGGCAGCTTTCTGTCCCAAGCCGTGATCTGCGCGGCTTTCAAACTAAAATAAAGCGGCAGATTCTGGAACAGCTGCCGGTATCGGCATATGCCAAAGCATACACAAAGGGCTGCACCCTTTCGGCCAACGCGCTCCCACATGTTGGAAAGCGCTATCTTCTCAAACTGGATATTGCCGGTTTCTTCGATTCCATCACCTTCGAACAGGTTTACACCGCCGCTTTCCATACAGGGTATTTTCCAAAACAGATCGGCGTATTACTGGCCTCCCTTTGCTGCTTAAACAATACGCTTCCTCAGGGTGCCTGTACCTCCCCTGCCCTTTCCAACCTGGTCATGCGCAATTTTGACAACAGCATGGGAAGCTGGTGTGAAAAGCGGGGCATCTCTTACACACGTTACTGCGATGACCTGAGCTTTTCTTCCAATCGTCCGCTCTTCCATGTTTATCAAAAAGCGCGTTCCATGCTTCAAGAGATGGGTTTTGAGTTAAACGAAGCCAAAACCCACTTTGTAACAAACGCAAACAGGCAGTGTGTGACAGGTCTTACGGTAAACGAAAAGATTTCCGTTTCCGCCGATTACAAGCGCAAGCTTCGCCAAGAGATATATTATACCTTGAAATTCGGCGCAGGAGAGCACATCCTACGCACTCAGGCAGTGGAATTTCTGAGCGGCGCCCAACCCGATGAAAAACGGTACTTACAGCATTTGTGCGGCAAGCTTCATTTTGTGTTACAGGTCGAACCGGAAAACAGATGGCTTCAAAGCGCCGCAAAACAGCTTGAACAGCAATTGAATCGACTCAAAAACTAAAAGAACGGATAACCATAAAACCGGTCATACAGAAAAACAATAGGCGCAGAGGAAATACCTCTGCGCCTTTGATTTATCTATTTATTTTATTTTATTTTGCAGCGGCGTTTTCTATGGAAAACAACCGTTGCCGCCAGCCCTATGCCGGAAATCATCAGCAATACAGTGCTCAGCATGATATTTCTATAATCGTCGGTCTGCGGGGAACTTGTATCACCCGACTGATTGCTGCCGGATGACGTATCGGTACCCGTTGCCGGGATTTCTACCGCGGCTTTTGCATAACCGCAGACGGTATATTCCTCATGCTTTTTACCTGCTTCTGTGGCAGTGGCTTCCTGATCCGTCACCCACACAAACGTATGGGTCGATTCATTGAACACCGCGCCGCACAGGCAACCGTTCCAATGGCTGTTTCCGTCAAAATGCCAGCCCGTTCCATCCGCTATATGGTCCGGCAGCTTAGGAATCACCGTGCTTTCCAATGTAATTGCCTTTGTACCCGCTTGATCGCTGAAATAATTACCGCATCCTCCGCAATACCAGTATGCTGTGTTGCCCACAGCAAGGTGGGTAGTGGGTTTCTCTTCTGTTTTCACAAGAGTTTCTGTATGGTTGAATGCGTCTTTGCCCCCATATTCAGCTCCGCAGATGTCACACACTGCTTGTTTCTCGCAGGTGGCCTCACCGCCGGTGTGCTGGCAAACATAGCCGCATACGCTGCATTCGCCATTTTCCCATTTATGGGGGCCTTCTTTTACAGCCAGAGTATCACAGCAGCCATACACGCCAGAATGGGTTGTGGTGGTTTGTATCCAGACGATTTCACCGGAATGATTGTCAGGGTTCACAGAACCATATGTCTGTTTGCAAATCTCACAAGTAGCAGGAGCCGTACAGGTGGCTTCGCCGCCTTGGTGCTGGCAGACATATTGACAGACTGTACATTTCCCGCCTTCCCATGTATGAGCTGATTCCGGGCTTGCCTCAGCATTACAGCAGTTATATACCTCTTTATGGGTGGTTGCTGTTTGAACCCATACAACAGTACCGGTATGGTTCTCCGGGTCTACAGAGCCATAGGACTGCCCGCAAACCTGGCACTGAGCTTTTTTTGTGCAGGTGGCTGTTCCGCCGGAATGAGGAACTGCGCCCACCTTTTCACCGCAGGAGCAGAGCTTCCAATGCTCATTTTCATCATACTGCCACTCGCCCTGCGCCGCACAGGTGTGTGCACCGATTGTAACCGTTGCAGCAGGAGAAGCAAGCGTAGTTCCGTCTGCCTTTACACGCACTTCATATGTTCCGGGTGCGAGACCGTTTATCTCTGTGCTTGTAATGTTCGTCCAGCTCGAAGCGGTAGACAGCTTGTATTCCATGGTGGTGTTTACGCCGGTAATCTTCCCGTTGTTTTGTTCCGTTGTCGTGCAGTCCGCACCACTTACCGCAGGTGCAACCGGCTGAGTTACATCAATGGTCTGGATATCAGAATCCGATATAGTTGAACCGTTCCCCGGTTTATAGACCTTTATGTCATTTGCCGCTGTTACCCCGGTAACCTCCGCGTACTCTCCGGTAATATCCATCCACTGCGTGCCGCCATCCACGCTGTACTTCATACCAGCCGTCACATTTGTCAGTATGCCTGCGCTGTCGTCTGTGGCGGTAAAGAAAGCGTTCGGCATCGGCTCCTGGTTAGCCCGCTTGAAATTGGTCTGAAGCGTCAATTCGCTGTTGTCATGAATACCCGGGTACGCCTGCGGGGTTAGTGTCAGCGTAAATGGGTTTGCCTGTGAGGCTATTGACGTAAACGGAATGGAAAAAGAGGAAAATTCATAACCGGTATTCGCCACCGCCTGCATCGTAAAAGGTACACCCTCGGAAACGAGCGCCGTGTCTGTCACCTTCTGCCCGTTGATGAGCACATAGCCCGCATTATCCGCTATAGAAGGCCGGATGGTATAAACAAAGTATCAAAGAAAAGCCAACTTTCGTCCGCGGTATTATGAAACAATATGGTCACTTGTCCGCCATCGGACTGGCGGTCCTCATCCTTCAACCAATCCGTACTTTTAATCCAATTTTCTTTCAGCGTGAAGGTAATGTCTCCGGTCTTGCCAGACAATATATAGTCTGTATTTTCAGTCAGCTGATATTCCGTGTACGTCTGGTTATCATTCAGGTATACTCTGGCTAACACCTTGCCAAACGACATTGTTTGCGGGAGGTAAAGTTGATAGGTCACATCTCCGCCCGCCAGCACATCATACTCTTCCGTACTCACGCTAACAAGTGCAGGATCACCGGCATCTTTCACCTCGCAGTGCAAAGCAGCTTCCAATGACTTCTGTTCTGTCGTGCCGGACACCTGGTAGTCTATGCGAATGTTAAAATCGTCCGACCAGGGAATGTCCAGAGCATCAAGCTCATCAAAATTAATAGTAAAAGTTTTGCTTTCTCCCGGGGATAAAACCCAGTCATGGATCGCAGCATCGCTAGGGGTCACTTCAAGCAAACCGACATGCGGATCATTTCCCAATTCCGAAGTAATTTCAAAATAAATAATTTCCTGGCTAACATCATAGGGATTGGTCAAGGTAAATGTAACCGCTTCCGGTATCTGCTGCTGGTACTGTATGGCAGCCAGAGAAGCCTGAGAAGGCGTTAAAACCAGACCTGCTTCCTGCTCCGCATAGGTGGCGTACGTAGCACGTTGACCGGAATACGTAGATTCCAGCCACACCTTACAGTTTTCGAAGTCAGTGATATCCCCGTTCGTGAGCTCGCTGGCGGTAATCACATCGCCCGCCTGTACCTGTTTTGCGTATGCATGACCTTGGTACTCTTCATCGGCTCTGGAATACTGCACATAGAGATAGACCGGTTCTTCTTTCAACCCTTCATAACCGTTGTACATGGGATTTATGCTTTCAATCCGCACGCTCTGCTTATCCGGGGTGATCACGGCTTCGCCCAAGTTATCGTTTTTATATCTCAAGTAATATGCGCCCAAAACCAACACTTCTCCGTCCTTCTCCGCCGGTTTTCCGCTGGAAGCAAATAACACCCTGCTTACATCCAGCTTCGTACTGACCACTGCCGCAGGACTTGGAGGATAGGTAGCATACGGATCATCCGCGTAGGCTACTTTATCGTTTCCCTGATAGCGCCAGATCAATCCATCTTTTGTCAGTGAATGTGATACATCGTGATATCTGGGTTCCGCCACATTGCGCATGAGCTGACCGACAACGGGCGCAAAACGCAACCATTCGTGCAAGCTAAAAGACCTTGTGCCGGAGGCAATATTATCCGCTGAGTTTTCTCCAAAATATATCGTTACATCTTGGACAGCATTTTCCTGATAATAGGGCAGATGAACGTAATCATTCGTCTTATAAATATCTGTATATTCCACATAAGAATCTGCACTATAAAGATATTTGTGCGTGACGGAATGATAGATCTCGGTCGGCTCCAGATTCTGCTTTTCTTCCTGAGAAAACACAGCATCTACAAATTCCAGCAAGGACTTACGCACATAACTGGTACCGTAAATTTCAGACGTAGGCGCATTATTGTGGGGATAATCATTGTAGCCAAGATCAACTCCATCGACTTCTTTGTCAGAGGAGACGATCTCACAGCCCATCTCTTCCCAAGAGTCCACCGTCAGGGAATCAACATATTCCTTCGTATTAAACGGTGTGCGGATCCAGGTGCCGACCAAATCGATCACTTTGCTTCCGGAAGAATCGGCTCCTAGATTATCCCACACTAACCTATTTTCGCCATTTACGCCGTAATTTATCATCACGTTATAATAGTCATCATCTAAAGTGAGGGATGTATCATTATGTCCGGCCAGTATCGCATCAACTTCGGCAAAGCCTTTGACAGCTGCTTCCTTTTCAGACGTTTGCGCCGATGCGACAGGCACAGGGCACAGCAGGCAGCAGCGTCACCACCATCATCACACTGAGCAGTACGGCTGTAATGCGTTTTTTCATGTTGTTTCCTCCTTTGTTCTGTATTCATTCACAAATAATTTTAAAGAGGTTCGAATCGCATTGAGTTGTAAATTTAAATATTCCTCGTCCTCAAAAATGTAAATCATGCCCTGAATAAAGTCCACAGGCATACCCAGCTTTCCGGAGAGCATTTCGGCATACTGGTGATAACGGACACTCACACCCCTGAAAAACTCTTTGCCATATTCCCGGAATTTGGGGCTTGCGTACACCTGATACATGAAGCGGTATTTTTCGCCGTGGAGCTCCGCGGTGACATAAGGCATTTCTCTTAAGAAACGTTCGATGTCCGCGAAATCCTTCGGCGCTCTTGCCATAAAGTCATTTTCTACCTTTGCCATGCAATATGCCGTGGATTGAACGACAATATTGTCCTTCGTACCGAAATAGTAAACGAGATTCCCGTTTGCAGACCCACAGGCATCCGCCAGCATTTTCATGGTGGTGTTTTCCAAACCGTTTTTGCAGAAGGCATCAAAACAGGTTTCCAAAAATTCCACCCGCCGCTCCGGGATACCTCTTTCACCCGCCATAAAGTCCCCCCTATCTTGTTTTATTGACCAAGCGGTAAATTTATCGTCAAAAAAATTTACGCTGTCCCCAAACAACGCAAAAAAGCGTACCCCGACCGTGCAAAAACGGGCGGAATACGCCTTTTAAAAATACGAAATTTTGCTCTTGACAAAAGAAATGGGCGCAGCCACACTGCACTGCTCTGCGCTGTCAGCGTTGACTTCCTTCTCGCCGCCATTGTCAAGACCTCTTTTCTTTGTATAGCCTTTCAAGTGCGTTCTATCATGCTGATAATTTGATTTCGAGACTTTTTTCATCAATATTTAAAAAATAATTTACAAAATTGTTAGACCGAAAAGGGAGGCTCCAAAAGCAGAATCGCATTACCTCAACGGCAGACTCGGAACGAAAACCAAAAAGGGAAACAAGCTGACAACGCAAAACGGCGGTACAGCCTTCCGGCTGTACCGCCACCTTACGATATTGCTTTGATTTCACATCTCGGCTAAAGCCGGGGCATTTTTGCAAATCACCGCAGAAATCACTCTTCTTCTTTGTGATTTTTCCGGTAATCCATATAACTTTCCAAAATAATGGTTGCGGCAACCGCGTCGATGACCTCTTTGCGTTTTTTGCCGCGGGTGTTGGTTTCATTGAGGTAATTGGTTGCCGAAACGGTGGTGGAACGCTCGTCCCACAATTTCACCGGAACCTTTACCAGTTTCCCCAACAGTTCAGCGAACTTTTCGCACTTCTGCGCGCGTTCACCCACACTGCCGTTCATGTTTTTCGGGTAACCGACTACAATCTCCTGCACGCCGTACTCAAACGAAGCGATTGCAACCTGTTCCAGAATCCGGTCAAAATCAGTCTCGTGAATGACCCCGATGGGTGAAGCAAGAAACTCCGTGCGGTCGCAGCATGCGAGCCCGGTTCTGGCGTCACCCAGATCAACTGCCATGATTTTCATTTATTTCTCCTGTTTTGGTTCATGTTTTTTCCACCAGAGCTGTCTGGCAAACGTCTTAGTTTCCTCCGCAAGGTGCGAAGTACTGTTTTCATAAATGATATGCGGGGTAAATGCCCCGTCAAATTCGATTTTCGAAACAGCGGTATTGTCACACCAGCCGGTTTGGGTAATGCCTTCCACCGGCAGCCCCTTAGCGAAGGTGAGAAAATTTCGGATGGCACAGCCGTGCGAAACCACCGCAATGGTTTTCCCCGCGTTTTCTTTTACAATCTCCATCACGGCATCGACAATCCGCCGGTACACCTGCGGCATCGACTCACCGTTCGGCGCCTGAAACAGCCAAGGGGAATTTTCCCAGTGCTCATTTTCTTCCGGATAATCGGTCGGAAAGCAGTCCCAGGGCTTTCCTTCCCAATCGCCGCCGTTGATCTCAATCAGCCCTTCTCTCACCTGTACGGTGAGGCCATCGTGATACCGCGCGACCGCTTTCGCAGTCTCCATCGCGCGGGTCAGCGGGCTGGAATAAACCGCCTCCAGAGGAAGGGTTTTTGCATACTCTGCAAGCTGTTCCAGCTGCCGCCAGCCCATCTGGCTCACGGCGCCGTTATAATGCCCTTGAAACAGCCGTTTTTCGTTTCCTTCCGCCTGTGCGTGGCGAACAAGGTAAACCGTTGTTACCATGGCTGCACCGTCCCAACGATTTCATTTACACTCGCGATACCATTTTCATCCAAATAACGATTCAGCCCGTCGATGATCTCAATTGGAGCGTAAGGATTGGTGAACAGCGCCGCTCCGACCTGAATGGCGGAAGCGCCGGCCATCATCATTTCAACCGCGTCCTGCCATGTAGCGATACCGCCCATGCCGACGACTGGAATGGAAACGGCGTTTGCAACCTGCCAGACCATCCGCACCGCAACCGGGAAAACAGCCGGGCCGGAAAGACCGCCCACGTTGTTTTTCAAAACCGGCCGACGAGTCTTAATATCGATCCGCATGCCAAGCAGGGTGTTGATGAGCGAAACCGCGTCCGCTCCTTCCGCTTCAACAGCTTTCGCCATCAACGCAATGTCGGTGACATTCGGGGTGAGCTTAACCATGACCGGTTTGCTGGTCGCGTCCTTGACCAGGCGGGTAATTCCGCCTGCGACCTTCGGGTCGGTTCCGAATGCCGCGCCGCCACATTTTACATTCGGGCAGGAGATGTTGAGCTCGATCATATCCACGTCGGTATCATCCAGCCGGCGCGCCATTTCGGCGTAATCCTCCGGTGTGGAACCGGCAATGTTAGCAATGATCTTCGTTCCGGCGCCGTGGATATACGGAATCTCTTCCCGGATAAAATGCTCCACACCCGGATTTTGCAGCCCAACCGAATTGAGCATACCGGAAGGGGTCTCTGCCACACGCGGCGGCGGATTGCCGTCACGGCGTTCCAATGTAGTTCCCTTGACCGAAATGCCGCCAAGCCGCCCAATGTCATAAAACTTCGCATATTCCCTGCCGTAGCCGAACGTACCGGAAGCGGGAATGACCGGGTTTTTGAAGGATACACCTGCAATGTTTACACTTAAATCTGCCATGATATCCTCCTCTTACAAAACAACCTGTTTGGAATCAAACACCGGGCCATCCTTGCAGACATGCCCGAAATACTCTTCGCCATCCATGACAAGGCGGCAGGCGCAAACGTAGCAGGCACCCACGCCGCAGGCCATCCGCTGTTCCAGCGAAACCTGACACGGAATGTTGTGCTCGTCTGCCATCGCAATAATTTTCTTGAGCATGATCTCCGGACCACAGGCATAAATAACCTCCGGCGCCTGCTGCTCAATGAGCTTTGCCAGACCGTCGGTCACAAAACCTTTCTCACCTTTGGTACCGTTGTCGGTGTACAGCATGGTCTGAGTGCAATGCGCTTTAAAATCCTCTTCCAGAATGCAGACAGACGCATCCCGAAAGCCGAGAATCGCCGCCGCCTGCCCGTTATAAGCCTTTGCCAGCTCCAGCATGGGCGGTACACCAATGCCGCCGCCGATTACAACCGCTTTTTTCCCCGGGTAGATGGTAAAGCCGTTTCCAAGCGGACCTAAAAGGTCAAGTTCACTGCCCTGTTCAATAGAGGACAGAACCTTCGTCCCCTCACCGCGGATCTCAAACACAAGGCGGAGGGTCCCAGCCTCACGGTCGATCTCACAGATGGAGATTGGGCGGCGGAGCGAATGCTCCGGCACCTTCAAATTCACAAACTGCCCCGGGACGGCCTGTGCGGTCATTTCCGGACAGTGGATGACAAACGAATAAAAACCGTTTGCCAGTTCTTTTTTCTCTACAAGCGGATAACTTCCAACAAACAGAGCCATTGTTTTCCTCCGTTAAATCTTGGTAATATCAACCAGTTTCACATCGCCTACGGTCTTGCCCAGCAAGAGGCTATCCGCCATGGCGTTCGCCGTATCCAGAGAGGTCAGGCAGGCGATCGAACGCTCAACCGCTTTGCGGCGGATTTTTACGCTGTCTTTCGCCGGCTCACGCCCTTTTTCCGAGGTGGAGATAACGTAATCGATCTTTCCGCTGTCAAGCAGAGTGATGACGTTGTTTTTACCATCCTTATGCTTCGGCACCACATTGGTAGCGATCATGTTTTTGTTAAGCGTGCTCGCCGTTCCCGGTGTTGCGTAAAGTTCAAAGCCGAGGGTCGCGAATTTATCCGCGATTTTGATGAGTTCCTGCTTGTCCGAATCACGCACGGTCATTAACACGCCGCCCGAACGTTTCATTTTATAACCGGCAGCCGTCAGGCCCTTGAGCAGAGCCTCTTCAAAGGTGTGCGCAATGCCCAGAACCTCACCGGTAGACTTCATTTCCGGCCCAAGGTGGGTATCAACATCGTGCAGCTTTTCAAAGCTGAACACCGGTACCTTAACGGCAACATAATCGCCTTCCGGATACAGTCCGGTGCCCCAGCCCAGTTCCTTCAGGGAAGAACCGAGCATGATCTTGGTCGCAAGATCGACCATCGGAACGCCGGTGACCTTGCTGATATACGGAACTGTTCTGGAAGAACGGGGGTTCACTTCAATGACATACACCATGTCGTTGTACACAACATACTGCACATTGACAAGGCCCACAACATTCAGCGCTTTCGCAAGGCGGCCGGTATAATCCACAATAATTTCGCGGATACGCTTGGAAAGGTTCTGCGCCGGATAGATGGAAATGGAGTCGCCCGAATGAACACCCGCGCGTTCCACGTGTTCCATGATGCCCGGAATGAGGTAATCGGTACCATCGCAGATGGCGTCGACCTCAACCTCAACGCCCATGAGGTATTTATCAATCAGAACCGGATTTTCAATGTTGTTGCCAAGAATGATGTTCATGTACTCAATAATGTCTTTGTCCGAATGAGCAATGATCATATTCTGGCCGCCGAGAACGTAAGACGGACGCATAAGCACCGGATAACCCAGATCTTCCGCAGCCGCAAGCGCCTCTTCTGTGGTGAAGATGGTGTGTCCGCTCGGACGAGGAATTCCGCACTGCTCCAGCAGCTCATCAAACCGCTCACGGTCTTCCGCAGCGTCAACGCTGTCTGCCGAAGTACCAAGGATATTCGCGCCAAGCTCATCCAGGTATTTCGCAAGCTTAATGGCTGTCTGACCACCAAACTGCACCACAACACCGTAAGGCTTTTCGGTTTCGAGAATACTGCGCACATCCTCTTTGGTCAGCGGGTCGAAATACAGACGGTCGCCGGTGTCAAAGTCGGTGGAAACGGTTTCCGGGTTGTTGTTGCAGATAACCGCTTCATAGCCTTCTTCCTTGAGCGCCCAGACACAGTGGA
Source organism: uncultured Oscillospiraceae bacterium (assembly GCA_900552945.1). Classification (GTDB taxonomy): domain Bacteria; phylum Bacillota; class Clostridia; order Oscillospirales; family Ruminococcaceae; genus Metaruminococcus_A; species Metaruminococcus_A gallistercoris. The sequence continues at coordinate 5,942 of USBI01000034.1, read as the reverse complement.
CCGAGCAATAGTCAAACTCAATGCCCTGTCCGATACGGATTGGACCGGAACCAAAAACAATGACCTTTTTCTTTTCTTCGTTTTTGTGTTCCTCAATAAACTGCTCCGCTTCATTTTCATCATCATAGGTCGAATAGAAGTAAGGAGTCTCTGCCGCAAATTCCGCAGCACAGGTATCAACCATTTTGTAGGAAGCGAAACGCGGATGCTCGATCTTCTGGCCGGAAAGCTGTTCAATGGTCTCATCAAGGAAACCAAGTTTCTTTGCGGCGAGGTACTTCTCATCGGTCAGCTTGCCTTCAGAAAGCTCCTGCTCCATATGAATGAGATTTAAAAGTTTATACAAAAACCAGTTGTCGATCATCGTGATCTCGTGGATCTCTTCCGGTGTGATACCCCGCTTGAGTGCCTCGTAAACCACAAAAGAGCGCTCATCGTCACAAACGTGCAGTTTGTCGCGGATCTCTTCCGTTGAAAGGTCCTTCAGCTTTTTCAGATTCATGGTAACCACGCCGAGTTCCGCACCGCGAACCGCTTTCATCATAGCCTGTTCAAAAGAGGTTCCAATTGCCATGACCTCGCCGGTTGCCATCATCTGGGTGCCGAGGGTACGTTTTGCGTAAACAAATTTCTCAAACGGCCATTTCGGGAATTTGATAACCACATAGTCGATAGCCGGCTCAAAGCAAGCATAGGTATTACCGGTGACCGCGTTGATGATCTCATCCAACGTATAGCCGATGGCAATACGGGTCGCTACCTTCGCGATTGGATAACCGGTCGCCTTGGAAGCCAGAGCGGACGAACGGGAAACACGCGGATTTACCTCGATGACCGCATATTCAAACGATGTCGGATGGAGCGCGAACTGGCAGTTACAGCCGCCTTCTACCTTCAATTCGGAAACGATGTTCAGAGCAGCAGTGCGAAGCATCTGATACTCTTTGTCAGACAAAGTAACCGCCGGAGCAATAACAATGCTGTCGCCGGTATGAACACCAACCGGGTCCATATTCTCCATGGAACAAACGGTGATGATGTTGCCTTTGCGGTCACGAATGACCTCAAACTCAATCTCCTTCCAACCGGAAATACATTTTTCAACCAGGATCTGGGTGATCGGAGAAAGGCGCAGACCGTTTTCTGAAATATCACGCAGTTCCTCTTCATTGTAGACGATACCGCCGCCGGTGCCGCCCAATGTGAATGCCGGGCGGATAATGACCGGGTAACCAATGGTATTGGTAAACTCAACGGCATCCTCTACCGTTGTGACCACCTTGGACGGGATGCACGGCTCACCGATTTTTTCCATGGTGTCTTTAAACGCCTGACGGTCTTCCGCGCGGTGAATGGTTTCCGGGTTCGCGCCGAGCAGTTTAACCCCATGGGACTCCAGAAATCCCTCTTCTGCAAGCTGCATGGAAAGGGTCAGACCGGTCTGGCCGCCCAGCGTGGAAAGAATGCTGTCCGGCTTTTCGATTTCAATGACTCGTTTGACCACATCCAGCGTAAGAGGCTCGATGTAAATTTCATCCGCCATGCTTTTGTCGGTCATGATGGTCGCCGGGTTGGAGTTGATGAGAATAACTTCCAATCCTTCCTGTTTCAGGGCGCGGCAGGCCTGTGTGCCCGCATAGTCAAATTCCGCCGCCTGACCAATAACGATCGGACCGGATCCGATTACAAGTACCTTCTTAATATCATGTCTGAGCGGCATTGTTATTTTCCTCCCTTTTTCATCATATCAACAAACTGGTCAAACAAAAACGATGTATCCTGCGGCCCGCCACACGCTTCCGGGTGGAACTGCACGGTAAAGGCCGGAACTTTTTTATAACGAACACCTTCGCAGGTACCGTCATTCGCGTTTTTAAAATTCACCACGCCAACCGAAGTTTTTATGCTTTCACCATCTACCGCGTAACCGTGGTTCTGGCTGGTAACAAACGTGCGGCTGCGGTCCACATCGATAACCGGCTGATTCGCTCCGCGGTGGCCGTATTTGAGTTTGCGCACCACTGCACCGTTTGCCAGTGCGGTCAGCTGGTGACCAAGGCAGATACCGAAAATAGGTATGCCTGTTTGAAGCAGCTCACGGATATTCATGATGATGTCAATGTTGTCACGCGGGTCACCAGGTCCGTTGGAAAGCATAATACCGTCGGGATTCATGGCTTTGACCTGTTCTGCGGTTGTGTTATACGGAACCACAGTTACATCACAGCCGCGTTTTCCAAGTTCCCGCTCGATGTTGCGCTTGCTTCCAAAGTCATAAAGCACAACACGATATTTTGACTCACCCTGCGCCTTGCGTTCATAGGTTTCATTGGCAGAAACATTTTTTACGGCGTCTTTGATGTAAAAGTCGCGGATCTTTTCAAGCGCCGCTTCTTTATCAGTGATCGGCTCTGTTGTAATCATGCCGTTCATAACACCGTATTCACGCAGCTTTCTGGTCAGGCTGCGGGTATCGATCCCGTACAGGCCGATAACACCTTTTTCCTTCAAAAAGCTGTTGATATCATCCTCACAGCGGAAGTTGGACGGATGTTCGCACCATTCACGGACAATATATCCGCTCAAATGGCAATGGCTGGATTCTCCATCCTCATGATTGGTGCCGTAGTTACCAATCAACGGAAACGTCTGGGTAACAATCTGCCCGTAATAACTCGGGTCGGTCAGCGTTTCCTGGTAACCGGTCATACCGGTGGTGAAAACAGTCTCTCCAATGACTGTTCCTTTCGCTCCAAAGCTGAAGCCCTCATAAAGGCTGCCGTCTGCCAGCAGCAAATATGCTTTTTCCATATGAACCTCCACTGTTTTACGAAAATGCGTGTAACTGTATCACTTAACCCAAACGGATTTCACCAATCTGGGAAAGAATGTCCTCTTTCATACGAAGTGCTTCTCTGCGGGCGGCTTTCGCATAATCCGTTTCCGCGCAGTCCTCTTTTTTGTAAGCGCACATAATGCCACGGGAGGAGTTGATGATAGCTCCCAGACCGTTTGCGTCAAACCCGCCGGCAACGTCTGCCGCTCCGCCGCCCTGCGCACCGTAACCCGGCACAAGGAAGAAGGTGTGCGGCATCTTCTCACGCAGTTCAGAAAGCTGCTTCGGGTAGGTCGCGCCTACCACCGCGCCAACCGCGCTGTAGCCATATTTTCCTCTCAGTTCTTCGCCCCAGCTTTCGCACATGGCGCCCATCGTCTCGTAAACGGTCTTTCCGTCAATGAGTCGGTCCTGCAATTCGCCGGAGGATGGGTTCGAGGTTTTTACCAGAACAAAAATGCCTTTATCGTACTCTTTGCAGACTGCGAGCAATGAGCGGATACCATCGCTTCCAAGGTAACCGTTGACCGTCAACGCGTCCGCGCCGAACGGTTCCACCATATCCCCTTCCAGTTCCAGTCTGCCGAGATGAGCGACCGCGTACGCTTCCATTGTGGTGCCGATGTCGTTTCTCTTTCCGTCGGTAATCACCATCATGCCGCGCTTTTTGGCATATTCAATGGTTTTGTAAAGGGTCTTTACGCCATGATATCCGTACATCTCATAATAAGCGCACTGCGGTTTGATGGCCGGAACAATGTCACACAGCTCATCAATGAGCCCCTTGTTGAAGTTGAGCAGCGCTTTAGCAGCGCCTTTCAGGGTCGCGCCGTACTTTTCAAACGCCTGCGCTTTCAAAAACTCCGGAACATAATCCAGTTTCGGGTCAAGCCCCGCAACAGTCGGATTCTGGGTTTTCACAATCTGCCCAATCAAACGGTCGATCATCTTGTACCTCACCTTTCTTTTTCTTTATTGATCCTCATAAACGAGTGTTCCATTTAAAAACGTGTATTTAATCTTTCCACAGAATTCCATTCCCTTAAACACGCTGTTGTGGCTCTTGGAATGAAGCTTTTCCGGAAGGACTGTCCAGCGTTTGGACAGGTCGGCAACGGCAATATCCGCCGCCGCGCCGGGGCAGAGCGTCCCCGCGGGAATGTGAAGCAGCTTTGCCGGGTTGAGAGACATTCGCTTTACAAGCTCGTCCAACGTCATCTTGCCGGTGTGGACCAGTGCCGTCATGGAAGCCGCAAACGATGTTTCCAGCCCGACAACCCCATTCGGCGCCGTTTTAAAGTCCGCTTTCTCTTGAGCGGTGTGCGGCGCGTGATCGGTCACGATACAGTCGAGCGTACCATCCAGCACGCCCTGCAAAACCGCAAGCCGGTCTTCCTCTTCGCGAAGCGGCGGATTCATCCGGTAATCCGCATCCTGCTTTAAGAGCAGCTCATCGGTCAGCATAAAATAATGCGGAGCCGTTTCCGCTGTGACCCGCGCGCCCCGCGCTTTCGCGTCACGAATGATGGCAACGGAACCTTTGGTGCTGACATGCGCAATGTGAACAGCGGTTCCAGTCGCCTCGGCAAGCGCAATCTCCCGCGCGGTGATGCTGTCTTCCGAACTGCGGTCCATTCCCTTCACGCCGAGCTTCTGCGAAACCGCGCCTTTGTTGATGATCCCGCCGTTTATAATATCTAAGTCCTCACAGTGAGAGGTAACGAGCAGCCCGCAGCGCTCCGCTTCCTCCAGAGCCGCCTGCATCATAGCGGCGTTTTCCACCGGACGTCCATCATCCGAAACAGCGACAGCGCCTGCGGCCTTCAGTGCCGCAAAATCGGTCATCTCACCGCCGGCAAGACCTTTGGTGATGGCCGCGGTCGGGTACACCTTTGCTTTCGCCTGTTTCGCTTTTTCCAAAATATAAGTTACGATCTCGACACTATCCGTCACCGGTTTGGTATTCGGCATACAGACAACCGAAGTAACCCCGCCCGCGGCGGCGGCAGAACAGCCGGTCAAAATATCTTCTTTATGAGTGAGCCCCGGATCACGCAGGTGGATGTGCATATCCACCAGGCCCGGCATCACGGCAAGGCCGGTCACATCCAGCTCTTCTTCCGCGGAAAGTCCGCTGCCGATTTCGGCAATCACTCCATCCACGATCTTGACATCCTTCACCGCATGAAGGTTCTGGGAAGGATCAACAACCAACCCGTTTTTCAACACCAAACTGCTCATTCTGCTGCCTCCTCCAGAATCACGACCTGATCTTCCCCGTCGACCTCTTTTACCCGCACGACCACCTGTTCCTCGCTGGAGGTTGGCACGTTTTTACCAACAAAATCCGCGCGGATCGGCAGCTCACGGTGCCCACGGTCCACCAAAACAGCAAGCTGTATGGTGCGCGGCCTGCCTTTGTCCATCAGCGCGTCAATCGCGGCACGCACGCTCCTGCCGGTGAAAATCACATCATCCACCAGAACGATTTTCTTTCCTTCCACTTCAAACGGAAGTTCGGTCCGATCACAATGAGGAGCATTCGCCGGGCGGTCATCGCGGTAAGGGGTGATATCCAGCATGCCAAGCGGTATGCGTTTCCCTTCCACCTCTTCGATCTTCTGCGCGACCCGCTGCGCCAGATTGACGCCGCGGCTCATCACGCCGATCACGCAAAGGCCGTTTACTCCTTTGTTGCGTTCAATAATTTCGTAAGAGATGCGTGCAACCGCACGCTGCATGGCTTTGGCATCCATAATCACAGCTTTTTCAGTCATGCTTTCACCCTTTCTGAATATAAAAAAACCAAACTGCCTGAGCTGACAGTTTGGTTACTCACTGGAACAGAAGGATGCACCGCCACAAAGGCAACTATGCATATTCATTCAGCAGACCGCCTTGTCAGCCTCACAGGACCAACTTAAAGGTTGTCAAATTTTCTTTTATTATATACGATTTTGCATGATTTGTAAAGAAAAAAATCCGTAAAAAGCACAATTTTCCTCGGGTTTGTTTCAGCGGCTGTTTCGGCGCATCTTATCCAGATAATTTGGTTTAAACCAGTTTAAGTAAGCACCAATACAGCGGGCTGTCTCTTATACACATC
>USBI01000033.1 GCA_900552945.1 uncultured Oscillospiraceae bacterium | reverse complement strand
ACCTCATTCATGCCAGGGCCTGCAAACCATTTTGCGAAAAATCCTTGACACTACCCAGGAATCGACTTAAAGCCGCCTGTATTATAAAATACCCTGGAAAGAATAGAAAATTATACATCATGAAAAATGACTTAAAAGTCAAACCAATTGTACATCCCGCAAAACAATGATACAATGAAACCAGTGAAACTCCAACAGGATAAAGACAGAGGTATCAGGCTATGCAGAATATATACGAAGGCGTTTTACAATTCAAAGGAACATGGAGGCATTATCAGCAGCGTGTCCTGTTAAATTCCCAGAAGTATCTGGAGGATCGCAAGGTGCATATTGTAGCCGCTCCCGGTTCTGGAAAAACAACACTCGGAATTGAACTAATCCGCAGGCTTGGCGCTCCCTGCTTGATTTTGTCTCCCAGTATTACCATTCGTCAGCAGTGGCTGGAACGAATTACCGAAGGGTTTCTGGTGGAAGGGCATCAGCCGGAGGAGCTTTTATCCAATGACTTGAGAAATATGAAACGTATGACTGCCATCACCTATCAGGCGTTGTACAGCGCGATGAAAAACGTACAGGGTGCGTTGGGTGACCCAGACGAGGAAGAGGATGAAGAACTGACAGAAGTGGAAGAGGTGGATTTTCGTGATTTCCACATCTTTGATGCAATGGCCGAAGCGGGCGTTCGCACCATCTGTCTGGATGAGGCGCACCATCTGAGAAGTGAATGGTGGAAAGCGCTGGAGGCTTTTTTAAAGGAGCTTGACGGCGTAACGGTCATTTCTTTGACTGCAACCCCGCCGTATGACAGTACTCCCGTCCAATGGAAGCGGTACATTGACATGTGCGGCTCGATTGACGAAGAAATTTTTACCCCTGAACTCGTAAAAGAGGGCAGTTTGTGTCCACACGATGACTATGTTTATTTTAACTGGCCGACAAAGGCTGAACTGGATGAGCTTGACGCTTATCAGCAGAAAGTGAAACAAGTGCGCCGGCAGCTTTTAGAGGATCACGCGTTCACTCAGATGATTGCCACTCACAAAGGGCTGCGGGACCCGGAGGGATACAGCGACCGGTTTCTCGAAAATCCCCCGTATTTCTCTTCGCTTTTGATCTTTTGCCAGGCTCAGAATATTCCGTTTCCAGCCTATTTGAAAGACCTGATTGGAACAAAAGGCCAGCTGCCTGAACTGGATGACCGCTGGCTGGAAATCCTCTTGCAAGGCTTTCTTTACGATGATACGGATTCGTATGAGGTAACGGATCAACAGCGGCAGGAACTGTTAAAAAAGCTCAAAGAGGCAAATTGTATTTACAGAAAAGAAGTAACCCTGACCCACGAGAAAGAACTTCAGAAGCTCTTGGTCAAAAGCCGGGGAAAGATGGAGAGTATCGGAAAAATTGTAGAAGCTGAGCATTCGGCCTTGGGAAATGATTTGAGACTTCTTGTGCTCTGCGATTACATTAAAAAGGATAAATTGTCGCTCATCGGAACCGATCGGGAACTTGTGACCGAAATCGGCGCAGTTCCTATTTTTGAATTTCTGCGAAGAAAACAGTGGGCAGGAATTCGTTTGGGCTGCCTGAGCGGAACGGTTGTCATTGTTCCTGCGGATACCAAGGAAAAGCTGGAGGCTCTGCTCCATCAACGGGATTGTGAAGGCTCCTTGTCCCTGCTGGGAGATACCGGGTACGGGGTATTTCAGATAAAAGGGAAGAGTACCCATGTGGTAGCGGCGGTGACGGAATTGTTTCAGCAGGGGGAAATCAATACGCTGATCGGTACAAAATCCCTTTTGGGTGAGGGATGGGACGCACCATGCATCAATACCCTGATCCTTGCGACTTATGTTGGTTCCTTTATGCTCAGCAACCAGATGCGGGGGCGTACCATCCGCACCGACCGGGAACATCCGGAGAAAACGGGAAACATTTGGCATCTTGCCTGCGTTTTTCCGAAAAAGTCGGGTAAGGAAAAGAATGTGGATCTTTCCGGCGATTATGAAACACTCGCCCGCAGATTCGATGCGTTTTTGGGAGTATCTTTTGAGCAGGATGTAATCGAAAGCGGAATCGACCGGCTGGGAATCCCGAATTTTGATTCGCGGGAACAAATGGAAGGGATCAACCGAATGATGCTGCAAAGAGCAGCGGACCGCAACGCTTTGCGGATGCGCTGGCAGAACGCCATCACAGAAATCCGTGGCAATATGGAAATTGAACAGGTAGAAGCGGTTCCTCGCAATGAGATCAAAACGGGTTATGTGTTTTTTAACGCGCTGGGGCTGGAAATTCTCAGCATTATTCTGGCAGTTCTCTTAGGTGTCGGACGGCTTTTGATGCTAAGCAGCGGCAGTACACGTTCTGTCTGGACGGCCGTTTTGGGAGCGGGAATGATCGTGGCGTGCTTTTTCTGTGCCCGGTACGGAATCAAGCTGTTCCGTTTCAGCACACCGGAACGAAGAATGAAACGGATCAGTCAGGAAACGCTGAATGCGCTGGTTGAGATCGGGGAGATCGAAGATCCGAAACATTGTGCGGTCAAGGTACAGTCAGCGGATGGTTTGCTCATCGGTACATGGCTCAACGGCGGAAGTATGCGGGATAAAACAACCTTTGCCGCTTGTATGGAGGAAATCTGGGGCGTGATCGACAACCCAAGGTATCTGCTGATGAAAGGGAAAAAAGCGACGAGAACAGATGAATTTTACTGTGTGCCGGAGGTGTTTGGAAAGCAGAAAGAGAAAGCGCTTGTTTTTGAAAAACATATGCGGCGGGTGCTGGGAAATTACCGGATTGTTTATACACGCACACCGGAAGGCCGCAGGATATTGCTTCGCGCGCGAACAAGGTCTTTTGTCAATAAAAATCAGCAGGTCCTGTTGGGAAAAAAGGTGGCAAAAGGGCAGTATGAGTGACCGGAAAGGTCAGCTTGTTTCTGGTAGCCGATGCGTGCAAGGTTACCGCCGGATCGTTTGCAGTGTTTCCTCTTTGCCGATCATTGGTTGAAACGGAATGCCGTCCTTATCCTGTAACGGTGAGTGACCGATGATCCGCTTGTAAGCGCGGAAAAACGCGGAATAATCTGAAAAACCGGAAGCCGTCGCCGCGTTGGCGGCTGTTTCTCCGCCGAGCAGCAGAATCTGCGCGTGGGTGACCCGTTTGTGCAGCAGATAATCCCCCACTGTTGTACCGATTGCCTTGCGAAAGACCTTGTTTAAATGGTGCTTACTGATATAAAATTTTTCGGAAATACCGTCCAGCGAGATTGGTTCTGAAAGGTGGGTGTTTAAATAGTCCAGAATGCCGATGATCGTCGCCGACGGCGGCAGTACAGTGGGATGTTCAGGGCTGTGTGACACACCATCAATAGCTTGGAAAGCAGCGCTTCTGCCAGAATGGGCAGGAGCGCTTTTTGCATCTCGTCTTTGAGATGCGCGCATTCTGCAAGCGCTTCAAAAAACGCGGGTACCTGTTTTTGATCAAGCCCTTCAAAATAGATGCTGTATTCCGGTTCCTGAGGCGAAGGAAACAGCGAAAGCAGCAGCTCCTTCCGTTCCGCTGAAAGGCAGTTCGGATTGAAGTGGAAGGAAAAACGCCGGTAGGGCGCTTCGCTGTTTACCCGTACGCCATGGAACAGATTCGGTGCCAGAAGAAGCATGCTGTGAGGGGTAGGGCGATAGTGCCGCCCTTCTACCAGATAGTCGACATCTCCTTGAACAAAATAATACAGCTCATAAAAGTTATGGCAGTGCAGGTCGTATTTTTGACTGCTTTGGGTGGATTCAGAATAATCAAAATAAACGTACCGTTCAAAAATCTGCGCGAAATGCGGCATGTGTTGCTTACCTTCCTTATGAGTTCAGTATAAACAAAAAACGCTATATTTACAATATAATAATATCTTTTGCAATGGCCTTCCCGGTTTGTATGGAGTACACTAAGCGTGAACCTGAAATCCGGTTTGTGAAAGGGGAAATATCTTGTGAATAAAGTAAGATTTGGTATTATCGGGATTGGAAATATGGGCAGCGGCCACTGTACGAATCTTGTTGCGGGAAAAGTTCCGGAATTAGAGCTCGTTGCGGTCGCGGATGTGAAGGAAAGCCGCCGCAATTGGGCAAAGCAGAATCTCCCGGAAACGGTGCGGATTTTTGAATCGGGCGATGAACTCATCCGTTCCGGCGTGTGTGAAGCTGTGCTGGTTGCTGTACCGCATTACGATCACCCCAAATATGTTATGATGGCGCTGGAAAACGGCTTGCATGTCACGTGTGAAAAACCGGCTGGCGTGTACACCGCGCAGGTGCGCAAGATGAATGAAGCCGCCGTAAAATCAGACCGTGTGTTTGGAATGATGTTTAACCAGCGCACAAACTGTGTTTACCGTAAGATGCATGAACTGGTACAAAGCGGGGAATTGGGTGAGCTCAAACGTGTGAACTGGATCATCACCGATTGGTACCGCACCCAGGCTTACTATGATTCCGGTGACTGGAGAGCGACCTGGAACGGTGAAGGCGGTGGTGTTCTGCTCAACCAGTGCCCGCATAATCTCGACCTGCTCCAGTGGATCTGCGGCATGCCGACACGTGTGCAGGCGTTCTGCCACAATGGAAAGTGGCATGACATTGGAGTGGAAGACGACGTAACGGCCTATCTGGAATTTCCAAACGGCGCGACCGGTGTGTTTGTTACGACAACGGCAGACGCTCCCGGAACCAATCGTTTGGAGCTTACGCTTGACCGCGGCAAGTTGGTTTGTGAAAATGATAAGCTGTTGTTGTGGAAACTGAAAACAAGTGAAAAGGAACACCGTTTCGCGTGCAAAGAAGGCTTTTTGAAACCGGAGTGTGAACCGGTGACCGAGGTGGAGACCGATGGCCTTAATGAGCAGCATGTTGGTGTGCTGAAAGCGTTTGCGGCACGCATCCTGCACGGCACACCGCTTGTCGCGGAAGGAACCGAAGGAATCAACGGACTGACCCTGTCCAACGCGATGCATCTGTCCAGCTGGCTGGGGCACCCGGTTGAGATTCCGTTTGACGAAGCGCTGTACCTTGAAAAGCTCAGCGCGCTTCGTGCATCTTCCCGCGAAAAACAGACGGTGCAGGAAACTACCTTTATGCAGGGAAACCAGTGAGAAAGGATGGACGGTGCTTCATGAAAGCTGTGATTGCGGGCTGTGGGGCGATTGCCGAAGTGCACGCTCAGTGCCTTTCTAAGCTGGATGGCGTAGAACTCACAGCGTTTGCCGATATAAGACCTGAACGGGCAGAGAGTTTTGCGAAACGATACGGAGGAACATCCTACTGTTCGATTAGTGAAATGCTGGCTTTCGAAAAGCCGGATGTTTTACACATTTGTTTACCTCATTATCTTCATGTTCCTGTGGCGATTCAGGCAATGACCGCGGGAGTTCATGTGTTTTTGGAAAAACCTCCGGTCATGAACCGGGAGCAGTTAAAACAGTTACAAACGGCGCAGCAGTGCGCGTCAGTCCAGCTTGGGCTTTGTTTCCAAAACCGGTACAATCCCTGCACACAGGCAGTAAAACAGCTGCTTTTGAGCGGAAAAGCGGGAAGCGTTTTAGGAGTGCGCAGTTTTGTTACCTGGAGCCGTGGAAAAGACTATTACCGAAACAGCGGCTGGCGGGGAAGCCTTGCCAGAGAGGGCGGCGGTGTGCTGATCAACCAGTCTGTCCACACGCTGGATCTGATGACCTATTTTGCCGGAAAGCCAGAAGAGGTTGAAGACTCCATGCAGAACCACCATTTGAAGGGTGTGATTGAGGTGGAGGATACCATGGAAGCGTATATCCGCTATGAAAACGGTGTACCCGGCTGCTTTTATGCCACTACAGCATATAGTGCTGACCCGAAACCGATTATCGAACTGCATTGCGAAAAAATGACCATCCGCATGGAGGACCCGGATGTGTGGCTGTATGATTTAGACGGAAAAAAAGAAGCTTTACCGCTTGCCCGGCCGGATTCATACGGAAAAACATATTGGGGAGGTGGGCACGCTGCCTGCATTGCAGATTTTTATCACTGCTTAAAGCAGGGAGAGAGGTTTTCATTGAACCTGGAAACGTTAAATGACACCATACGCCTTATGTTGGCGTGTTATGAATCCGCCCGATTGGGCAAAGTATTTGCCGTTTGAAGAAAGGAAGAATAGATATGTTAAAGAATTGTACCATTTCCGGCTTTGCCGATGAGATTGATGTTGACCTTCAAAAACAGATTGCGTTATTAAACGAACTGGGCGTGAAACAGGTGGAGTTTCGCAGTGCGAACGGAAAAGGTGTGGCCGATTATACCGAAGAAGAAGCACAAAAGGCAATGGAATTGCTGCGTGCCAATGGAATTTCGGTTTCAGCTGTCGGTTCGCCGATTGGGAAAATCCTCATTACCGACCCGTTTGAACCGCATTTTGAAACCTTCCGGCATGTGGTTCGTCTTGCAAAGGTGTTTGGTACCCGGTACATCCGTGTGTTCAGTTTCTTCATCCCACAGGGAGAAGATCCGGAACAGTACCGTGAGGAGGTGCTGCGACGGCTGAAATGTTTTGCGGATTATGCCAAAGAGCAGGATGTTGTCCTTCTGCACGAAAACGAAAAGGAGATTTACGGTGATGTTGCCAGCCGCTGTAAAACCATTTTCGACGCGCTGTACAGTGAACATTTTCAGTGTACGTTTGATTTTGCCAATTTTGTGCAGTGCCGTCAGGATACGTTGGAAGCTTATGAAATGCTCAGCGGCTACATCAAATATGTGCATGTAAAAGACGCGCTTTGGAAAAACGGCCAAGTCGTTCCGGCAGGAGAGGGCGACGGCCATGTGAAAGAGATCCTTCAGAAGCTGGACAAAGCGGGATATTCCGGCTGCCTGAGCCTGAAACCGCATCTGGCGGAATTTGCTACGCTTCAATCCCTGGAGCATCGTTCGGATAAGAAGGAAACGTCAGACGGGGTGTGGGCATTCACCACAGCTTACCAGGCGCTGAAAAAGTTGCTGGAAACACTGTAAATAATAAATACCGTAAAAAAAGAACAACAGCTTTTAATGCTGTTGTTCCTTTTTGGTTTTATTTAGGGGATGTTTTCCGGCGTTTTTGAAAAAGAATTTGCTTGCTCTCTTATAAACCTTGTGGTATGATAGGTTTATATTGGAGAAGGAGTACAGAATCAATGATGATTTCAACCAAAGGCCGGTATGCACTTCGTGTTGCGGTGGATCTGGCTCAGAATCAGGCGGATGGATACCTGCCTCTGAAAGCGATTGCCGAGCGGCAGGAAATATCACTGAAATACTTGGAAGCAATTATTTCTGCTCTGGTTCGCGCAGAACTGGTCAGCGGCGTTCGGGGGAGAGGCGGCGGATATCGGCTTGCCAAAAACCCGGAACAGATTACAGTCGGCAGTATTCTGCATTTGACCGAAGGCAGCCTTGCCCCGGTTGCCTGTTTGGATTGCGGGTCGGTTTCATGCGGCCGTTCCGCGGATTGTAAAACGCTTCCTGTTTGGCGCGGATTACAGCGTTTGACGGAACAATATCTGGAACGAATCACATTGCAGGATCTTGTTACCGGACAGATTTCAGATTACAGACTGGAACAGGTTGGATTATAAACCTATTGACAAAGTAGGTTTATAGCGTTATACTAATAGCACAAAGGGCGATTCTTGAAATCGTTTTTAATGTTTATCAAAACGATGATGTGTGTTGCAGAGCAAAAGGAGTATAGAGTTTATGAAGATTTACCGTTCATTTACAGAACTTGTTGGGAAAACGCCGCTGTTTGAGCTTCAGAATGTGGAGAAGGAGCAGCAGCTGAAGGCAACGGTTCTGGCAAAACTGGAGTATTTCAATCCGGCGGGCAGTGTAAAAGACCGCGCTGCGAAAAAAATGATTGAGGATGCGGAAGCGAGCGGGAGATTAAAACCTGGCTCGGTGTTGATTGAACCCACGTCCGGTAACACCGGCATTGGCCTTGCCGCAATCGCTTCGTCAAAGGGTTACCGCATTATTATTGTTATGCCGGAAACCATGTCGTTGGAGCGGCGTCGGCTCATTCAGGCGTATGGAGCGGAGCTGGTATTGACCGAAGGCGCAAAAGGAATGAAAGGCGCCATTGAAAAAGCGGAAGAGCTTGCTAAAACGATAGAAAACAGCTTTATCCCCGGGCAGTTTGTCAACGATTCTAACCCCGCGGCACATCGGGAAACGACCGGCCCTGAAATTTGGGAAGATACCGACGGTAAAGTTGATCTTTTTGTTGCCGGCGTTGGCACAGGCGGTACCATTACGGGCGTTGGTGAGTATTTAAAGGAAAAGAATCCTAATGTACGCATTGTCGCCGTGGAACCGGCAGACTCTCCGGTTTTATCCCAAGGAACAGCCGGCGCGCATAAGATTCAGGGAATCGGCGCTGGTTTTGTGCCGGATATTTTGAATACATCGGTTTACGACGAAGTAATTCCGGTGAAAAACGAAGACGCGTTTGAGGCAGGGCGGATGCTCGGGCACAAAGAGGGGATTCTGGTTGGTATCTCCTCGGGCGCGGCGGTATGGGCCGCTTTGGAGCTTGCTAAACGGGAGGAAAACAAAGGGAAGACGATTGTTGCGCTTCTGCCGGATACCGGTGAGCGGTACCTGTCTACCTCCATGTTTGAATAATTTCTGATTTGTTTGGCTTTAATAGTTGTATTTATAAAAAGCAGAACCACAAAAGTGGTTCTGCTTTTTTGTGCTGATTGAAGGAGCGGTCTTATTTCATTTCGCTTAATACCTTGTTGCGTGTATCATTCAAAAATTCCTGCACCTTGACAACTTGACCGGTGCGAACGCTTTCGATAGCGGCAAAAATGTGAGCGACTGCCTGAAGATTGTCTTCCACGTTGGTCTCCATAGGAGTTCCGCCGTCCAGCCAGTTTACGAATTGCTCAATCAGCCAGGTGTTGGCCCATTTTTTCTGTTTTAAAAGCGGGATTTCTTCTCCGTGGCCTTCCACACCCTCCGCCCAGGTCGTCTCTGGGTTGTAGGGAAATGCTTCCAGACGACGTTTGTTCAAAATAAGAGTGCCGTTTTCACATTCTGCGCGGAAATATTCGTTGCCCCAAGTGTTGAGTGAAACCGCATTGGTTTTCGCGCCTTCATAAAACGCTTTCGCGCCGTTTTCAAAGGTCATGGTGATGAGCGCCTGACAGTCGCCCTTGAATTCCCCCCAGCGGGGATGCCAGGTCTGTGCGTAGATGGTGTCGCATTTTGCGCCCGCGAAGTCGGCCAAAATGTCCAGATGATGAACACCGCCTTCTAAAAGCAGCGCGTTGGCGATTTCATGGCGAAAATCGCCCCAGCTTCCGTACTTCCGGCAGTCGCAGGTGAAGCGGGCAATGAGATAATCCAGCTCGCCCCAGCGCCCACTGCGCAGCTGACGGCGCATGGAGGTTTTATCCTGATCGAACCGATGACTCATGGTGACGCCCATTTTCAGTCCGGCGCGTTTTACCTTTTCAGCAATCCGTACAGAGCCTTCCAATGTATCGGCAATCGGTTTTTCGGAAAGGATATGCAGCCCGTATTTTATCGCCAGGTCAACGATCTCCTCATGATGGTTCGGTGTTACGACATTGATGCAGAAATCCGCCGGACGTTCTTTGAAAGCGGTTTCGGCGTCAGTATAACACTGGCTTTCGGAAAGCGGAAGAAATTTTTTTGCGCAGGAAAGTGCCGCTGGGTTTTTATCCACTGCGGCTACGATTTCTACTGTGCCGTCGGCGATATTGGGCGGCAGAAATTTTTCACACCACCATTCGCCCCAGGTACCGGTCCCTACTAAAATTGCTTTGTATGCCATGATGATTTTCCTTTCTCGAGTGGATTGTTTAGAGTGTTGTATGTTGTTTTATGATTCTGCCAGCCAGAAAATACCCCGGCGAACGATTTCACGGAAATTGGGGTTGGAATAAGAGGTATTATTATGCCCTGATTGGTAGCAGAACACTTTGGAGTTTTTATAACGAGTTGTCCATGCAACGGTTGGGATGTTATGAACATGGTCGGTCGTCAGCAGGATATGAGTGTTTTCCGTTTCTTTCACACCGGCCATCTCATAGGCTTCATCCACCATGTCAAAATCAGCAATCCCTTTTGTAATGGGATGCTGTGCGTCTGCGATGCAGTAGTGCATGGGAACGTCCAGATAATAATCTTTATAGCTTTCCGGCGACACACCGCAGATGTTTGCCCAGAAGGGCCACTGCTGATACGCCAGAATGGAATGGTGCAGCATAAAAATGCCCTGCTTTGTTTCACCAAGCTCACTGAGTGCTTCCAAAGCCTTTCCTTCATACCATGGACCGTCGTCAACCGGTGTATCCTGCCGCATGGTGTAAAACACTACAACGTCGTAACTCTCGCGTACTTCTTTCGTACTGCTGGTAAACTGCTCAATGTGCTGGATGTAGCATTGTATGCCTTCCATTGCCGTAAACATATCTTGGAATGGTTGAACTTCATACGAATGATGTCCAACAACGACCGCGACTTTAATTGGTTTTTGTTCCATTTGCTTGCTCCTTTTGCTGCGTATTTATTGTGAGTTCGATGGTGTGAAAAATCATACAATAGAACAATACTATACTACACCGGCCAAGGGAAAAAAACAAGCAGGAAACGAATATTGATAATTTTAGCACTTTATAGCACAGAGTGCTAAAATTAAAAAATTATTCATATTTTATGCGATTTGTGATAACAAACCGGGACTATATTATAGTTGTAAACAAAAAGAGAAACAAAGAAGGTGGTTCGAATGGGCCAGAATAAAAGAATAAATATTTAACAACAGAACGATTTGCAATTATCTTAGGAGGAATGATTTATGTTTGAGTTAATGCCGTTTGGCCGTGAAAACAGAAACTTGTGGAATTATTTTGACGATATGGAAAAAAGCTTTTTCAACAGCTTCCAGAATGGGCTTTCACGAGTACGCACCGACGTGCTGGATAAAGGCGACCGGTATGTGCTGGAAGCGGAACTTCCGGGATTTGATAAAAAGGATATCCACATCGGCGTTCAGAACAACTGCCTCACCATACAGGCACAGCACAGTGAGAAACAGGAGCAGAAGGACGAGGATAATGGCCGCTACATCTGCCGTGAGCGCAGCTATGGCAGCTATTCGCGTAGTTTTGACCTGA
This sequence comes from uncultured Oscillospiraceae bacterium, assembly GCA_900552945.1. GTDB lineage: Bacteria > Bacillota > Clostridia > Oscillospirales > Ruminococcaceae > Metaruminococcus_A > Metaruminococcus_A gallistercoris. The sequence continues at coordinate 9,368 of USBI01000033.1, read as the reverse complement.
GCGGAATCAAAGAAGATGAGATCAAGGCTTCTTACGACAATGGCATTTTGACGGTCACCATGCCCAAAGACACGCAAAAAGAAAAAACCAATGGCCGCAGAATTGACATTGAGTAATGGGTAACCATTTGAGCAGGGCATCTCCATGAGGGGATGCCCTGTTTTTTATGTGGCTTTTCATTTTGTGGTTTACAGTTTATGCGGATAATCGCGATTTGTTATGCTGTAATTTACATCAATGTCATTGTGTGCTATACTGAAACATAAAAAATAACGGAGGTTCAACATGGACGTTCAGGTTGAATATCTTCATCACAGCGGTTTTGCGGTTAAACTGCAAAATCACTGCCTGGTTTTTGATTATGATGGAAGCGGCATTCTGCCGAGCGCCGATTGGCTGACCGCCGGTGAATCAGCTGTTTTTGTATCTCATCGGCACGGTGACCATTATAGCCGGCAGATCTTTGACTGGAAGCAGAGTGCGCCGCAGATTCAATATATTTTGTCGGATGATATTCCATCCGTCCCAGGAACCGTTTCCGTAGGGCCGGATCGGACCATTCAGGTGGGCGACCTTGTCATACACACCTTCCGTTCTACGGATGAAGGGGTGGCGTTTTTGGTGGAGTGTGAGGGGAAATTTATCTATCATGCCGGGGATTTAAACTGGTGGCATTGGAACGGGGAAAGCGAAGCGTATAATCGTGCCATGAAGCAGGCGTATCTTCGGGAAATTCAGAAACTTATTCCTTACCGGATTGATCTGGCTTTTGTGCCGGTTGATCCGCGTTTGGAGGATGCGGCATATCTGGGACTTTCGGCCTTGTTGGATGCTGTGAATATTAGCCATGTAATTCCCATGCATTTCTGGGAAGATACTGCCCCTTTTGATACAGAAAAACAGCGCCGTTATCTCCCGAAAGAGAAAACAGCGCTGCCGGATTCAAGCGGATTTCATGCTATGACACACCCTGGTGAGCAGCTTTTGCTGACCCTTTAGTCGAGGATTTCAATCCAGTATCCGTCCGGGTCTTCGATGAAATACAGGTCCATCTCATGGTTTTCATAGCAGATGCATCCCATCTCTTTGTGAAGTGCGTAAGCCTGTTTTTTATCTGGTACGCGGTACGCGATGTGGAACTCTTTGTCGCCCAGATTATAAGGTGTCTCACGGTCTCTGAGCCAGGTGAGCTCCAAAAGGGAATCGGTCTGCCCGTCTCCCAGAAAGACAATGATGAACGCGCCGTCCGGTCCGTTTACTCTGCGCACTTCGGTAAGACCAAGCGCTTTGCCGTAAAAATCCAGACTTTTTTCAAGATCAAATACATTAAAGTTTGTGTGAAGATAAGCTGATTGCATGGAAAAAGCCCTCCTTTTTTCTTCAGCATATCATATTTATGCCAAAAAGAAAAGAAGAGGAAATTTTTGTAATGGACGCGTTCTCTTAGAATAGGATGGTTTTTTGCTCCGATTGTGATATAATACAATCAAATCATATCATAAAATGCCGGACGTTTCAGCGGGTGATCGGACGGCATGTTTGTACCCGCGTCAGAAACAGTGAAAAGGGGAGGTGCAGTGGTTTATGTACCGTGAAAAGCTGATCAAAACAGCTCTGGGCGAATGTGAGCCGGACCTTGTTTTGAAAAACGGAAAAGTCATTCAGGTGCTGACCGGTGAGATCCTTTTGTGTGACATCGCGATCAGCGATGGCAGAATTGCCGGGCTGGGAAATTATAAAGCAACAAATACGGTGGATTTACAGGGGCGATACGTTTCACCGGGGTTCATCAATTCTCATTGCCATGTGGAATCTTCCATGGCCCTTCCGGAACGGTACTGCGCTGAGGAACTTCGTTTTGGCGTTACTACCGTGATCACCGATCCGCATGAGATTGCAAACGTTTGCGGAGCGGAAGGCATCCGGTTCATGCTGGAACGGTCGCGGCAGCTCCCAATGAACTATTTTGTACAGGTGCCTTCCTGCGTTCCCAGTACAAAGTTTGAGCATGCGGGAAGTGTATTGTCAGCGGAGGATTTGCGGGAATTTTTAGACCACCCGGGAGTAACAGGACTTGGCGAGGTGATGGATTTCCGCGGTGTTGCCGCGTGCGATCCTGAACTGCTTCGTAAGATTTCTCTGTTTGAAGGCAAGGTGCTGGACGGGCATTTGCCCACTGTTCCGCAGCAACTGCTTCAGCCTTACGCGGCTGCCGGTATCCAGACCGACCATGAAAGCGTTACCTTCGGCGAAGCGAGAGAGAAGCTGCGCGCCGGAATGTATGTCCTCATCCGGGAAGGAAGCGGCAGTAAAAATCTGCAAGCGATTGTGGAAGGAATCGTTCGGGAAGGACTTGATACCTCTCGTCTGGCGTTTTGTACAGACGATAAGCATCTTGCGGATATCCACCGGGAAGGGACCATCCGCAAGAATATTCAAATGGCGATTCAGCTCGGCATGGCGCCGGTTACAGCGTATCAGCTTGCGACAATCAACGCCGCGCGGATTTATGGCCTGAGCGGGATCGGCGCGGTTGCCCCAGGGTATCGTGCGGACCTAGTGATTCTGGACAGTTTGAAGGATGTGACCGTTTTTGATGTTTATAAAGACGGAAAACCGTTTAACATGGTGAAATGGCCGGATGCTGTCCCGGTGCCGGAATCAATCCTTCATTCTGTGCGGCTTCCTCATCAAGAGCTTTCTTTCCATTTACCGGAACAGAAGGATTATTCTGTGATACGGATGATCCCAAAACAGATCATCACCGGAAAAGAAACTCTTTCTGCGGAAGAAGCGAAGCGGAAAATGAGCGAAGGAGAGCTTTTAAAAATCGCTGTGATCGAGCGGCATCATGCGACCGGAAATATGGGAGTTGGTCTGCTTGCCGGATATGGTCTCAAAAACGGCGCGGTTGCAACAACAGTTGCTCACGATTCGCATAACCTCATTGTAGCGGGTGATAATGACCGCGATATGCTCGCCGCTGTTCACGAGCTGGAACGGGTGCAGGGAGGATATACGCTGGTGCGCGGCGGGAAACCGGTAGCGACCCTTCCGCTTCCGGTTGCCGGTTTGATGTCGCCGCTGGAGACAGACTCTCTCATTGCCAAAATCCGTGAACTGTCCGACCGTGCGCACCAAATGGGTGTTTTTCCGGATATGGATCCGTTTATCGCCTTGAGTTTTCTGGCTCTTCCTGTGCTTCCGGAAATTCGCATTACCGATATGGGTGTACTGGATGTTTTCTAGCAATATAAACTTTTAAATAAAGCAATTTTCAAAAACAAAAAGCTCGGTATAAACCGAGCTTTTTTATTGTTGTAATGATTAAGACAACTCCAGTTTACCAGTGTATAACTGATAATAGGTGCCGTGCTGCTTAATGAGTTCTTTGTGGGTACCGCGTTCAATGATTCGGCCGTGTTCCAGAACAATGATGGCGTCACTGTTGCGAATGGTGGAAAGCCGGTGAGCAATGACAAATACGGTACGGCCTTTCATCAGGTTATCCATGCCTTTCTGAACAATGCTTTCCGTACGGGTATCAATGCTGGACGTCGCTTCATCCAGAATAAGCACCGGAGGATTTGCGACTGCCGCGCGCGCAATGGCAATCAACTGCCGCTGACCCTGTGAAAGTTCTTCGCCGTCACCGGTCAGCATGGTGTTGTAACCATTCGGGAGTCTGCGGATAAACTGGTCAGCGTAAGCAAGTTTTGCCGCTTCGTAAACTTCTTCTTCGGTGGCATCCAGTTTTCCGTAGCGAATGTTTTCCATAATCGTTCCGGTGAACAGGTGAGTATCCTGCAAAACAATGCCAAGCGAGCGGCGAAGGTCTGCTTTTTTGATTTTGTTGATGTTAATGCCGTCGTAACGGATTTTACCGTCCTGCACATCGTAAAACCGGTTGATTAAGTTGGTGATGGTTGTTTTGCCCGCACCGGTGGAGCCAACAAAAGCCAGTTTCTGTCCCGGTTTTGCATACAGGGTCAAATCGTGCAGAACGATTTTGTCTTCTTCATAGCCGAAGGACATGTCATAAAACCGCACATCACCTTTCAGTTCAGTGTAGGTAACGGAACCATCTGCCTGGTGAGGATGTTTCCACGCCCATGTTCCGGTGCGTTCTTTACACTCAACAAGGTTGCCGTTTTCATCTTTTTTCGCGTTGACCAGCGTAACATATCCGTCGTCAACTTCCGGTTCTTCATCAATCATTTCAAAAATACGTTCTGCGCCGGCTAAAGCCATAACAATGGAGTTGAACTGCTGCGCAACCTGCATGAACGGCTGGGAAAAGCTTTTTGTAAACTGCAGGTAAGCTACGATGGTACCAATGGTGATTCCACCAATTCCGTTGATGGAAAGGATAGCGCCTAAAATGGCTGTCAGCACGAACTGAAGGTTTCCGATGTTACCCATGACCGGCCCCATGATGCTGGCGAATGTATGCGCTTTGGATGAACTGTTATAAAGCCGGGCATTCAGCTCATCAAATTCCTCTTTTGATTTTTCTTCATGGTTGAATACTTTAATGACCCGTTGGCCGTTCATCCGTTCTTCAACGAATCCGGTCACATCCGCCAGGTCAAGCTGCTGCTGCACAAAGTATTTTCCGCTGTTTCCGCCCAGTTTACGTGCCAGAAGAAACATGACCAGAATGACAAGTACCGCGAGAATGGTAAGAAGCGGGCTTAAAACCAACATGGAGATGAACGTCGCGATAATGGTGATACCTGACATAAGAACCTGCGGAATGGACTGGTTGATCATCTGGCGCAGGGTATCGGTATCGTTGGTGTACAAACTCATGATGGAACCGTTGGTGTTCTGGTCAAAATAACGGATCGGAAGAGTCTGCATATGCTCAAACATTTCATCACGTACCCGTTTTAAAACACCTTGCCCGATTTTGACCATCAGGCGGCTGTATAAAAACGAGCCGATGATGCCAAATACGAAAATGATGGCCAGTGTAATGAGTGCCCGGTAGAAGCCGGAAAAGTCAGGGGATGCCTGATCGACCAGAGGCATGATGTAATCGTCCAGCATGATTTTCATGGAAAATGAAACCGCGATGGAAGCGATGGAAGAGACGACAATGCAGATAAATACAACGATGAATTCTACTTTATAGGTTCCGGTTACGTATTTTAACAGCCGCTTTGCTGTTTTTCCAACGTTTTTGGCGCCGCGTTTTGCGTTGTTATTCATTGTCCGCACTTCCTTTCGTCTGAGATTCATACACTTCGCGGTAGATCTGATTGGTCTTTAACAGTTCTTCGGAGGTTCCAACACCATTGATCTCACCGTTGTCAATAACAATGATCTGGTCAGCGTCTTCAATGGAAGATACCCTCTGAGAAATGATGATTTTTGTTGTATCGGGAATCTCTTCGCGGAAGGCTTTGCGGATGAGCGCGTCGGTTTTGGTGTCGACCGCGCTGGTGGAGTCATCCAAAATCAAAATCTTGGGTTTCTTTAACAGCGCACGGGCGATGCACAAACGCTGTTTCTGTCCGCCGGAAACGTTGTTACCTCCCTGAACGATCATCGTGTCGTATTTTTGCGGGAATTCCTGAACAAAACTGTCCGCCTGCGCGAGACGGCAAACCCGCTGAACCTCTTCATCGCTGGCGTTTTCATCGCCCCAGCGCACGTTGTCGTAGATGCTGCCGGTGAACAGAACGTTTTTCTGAAGCACCATGGCCACCTGGTCACGCAGCGCCTCCAAATCATAGTTCCGAACATCGACTCCGCCGACTTTGATGCTGCCGGAAGTTACGTCGTAAAGGCGGGGAATCAGCTGAACAAGCGTGGATTTGGAACTGCCGGTCCCGCCGAATATACCGATAATCTGCCCTGATTTGATGTGCAGGTTAATATTTTGAAGAGACAGTTTGTTTTCATCGCCCGCATAGCTGAAGTTAACGTTTTCAAAGTCAATGCTGCCGTCTTTTACTTCTTTTACGGCGTTTTCTTTATTCTGCATCTCAGGGACTTCTTTTAACACTTCGGTGATACGGTCGGTCGAAGCCTGAGCGATCATATTCAAAACGAACACGAAAGAAACGATCATGAGCGCGGAGAGAATCTGGATCGCATAAACCAGAACACTGGTCAGCTGTCCGGCTTCCATAGTGCCACCGACGATGGAGGTACCGCCGAGCAGTACAATGATGAGAATCACTGCGTACATGACGAACATCATAACCGGGCTGTTAAAAGCAACGATTTTCTCAGCTTTAGTGAACAGGGTGAAGACAACCTTTGATATACCGTGGAATTTTTCAATTTCGTGGTCTTCCCGTACATATGCTTTTACAACACGGGCGGCGTTGACGTTTTCCTGAACACTGTTGTTCAGGATATCGTACTCGTCAAATACCTGAATAAAGTATTTGTGCGCCTTTTTCGCAATCAAAAGAAGCAAGAAACCAAGTACCGGAACGGCGATCAAGAACAGAATGGCGATTTCCATGTTGATGGTCAGAGTCATGATCCAGCAGAGAATGATCATGATCGGCGCTCTTGCCAGCATACGGATGGTCATCATGTAGGCCATCTGCACGTTGGTAATATCGGTCGTCATTCTTGTGACAAGACTTGGAGTAGAAAAATGGTCGATGTTTTTAAAGGAGAAATCCTGAATTTTGTAAAAAATATCGTGCCGCAGATTCGCAGCGTATCCTGCGCCTGCTTCAGCGGCGAATTTTCCAGCGAGTGCGCCGAACAAAAGCGCGAGCATTGCGAGAATCGCAAGAAAAATGCCGTTTACAATGACATAGTTCAAATCGTTTCCCTGAATACCGATATCGATGATATTAGCCATGAGAAACGGGATGAGAACTTCCATGAATACTTCGAGGGTCACGAATACCGGTGCAAGAATGGACTGCTTTTTGTATTCTCGAATGGATTTGAAAAGCAATCGGTTCATACCATCACTCCTTTTAAATTTGTTGAGATCACCAAGGGGTTTCCATAATATTTTGGTAGGCAAGCTTCAGGAAACGCAAAAAGTCGTTCTGTTCTTTAGGGGATAACCCTTTCACCAGTTGGCGTTCAAGACGTTCACGGTTTTGGATCATCTGCGTAACGAACCCTTCTTCACGTCCGGTCAGGCGCACCAGCTTGACCCGCTTGTCTTTAGGACTGACGGATGTTTCGATGAAGCCTTTGTTTTTCATCAGATGTAAAATGTTGACTACAGTTGGATGAGAAATTTTCAGAAAATCCTGAATATCTTTCTGGCTGGTCACCTCATTGTTTTCACGTTTTTTCAGAAAATGGATGATTCTCATCTGCTGCATGGTCAGATTGTACTCCCGGCAATCCCGATTTGCCTGCTGACGGAGCGCTTCGCTTAAAATTTTAATCATCGCGCCAATGTCTTTAACATCCTGAATTTCCATCGGTCAGCCACCTTTAAAATATGTAGTATGCGACATTAATTTGTTGCATGCTACATATTTTAATGGCTTTTTTTTACTTTGTCAATAGGTAGCAATGCAACAAATTAATATTTGGATTATAGGCACATGAATGTTTGTCCTTAAAGCCTGTTTTTTGTATAAATTGCAATAGCAACTTTTTTCTGAACAACGGAAGTTTTGCTGCTGTCGTTTTACTGTTTCATGTAAAACTGGAAACGAAAACAAAAGAATAATATTTTGGCAGGATGTTGTTATTTCTGTACAGAATCGTTGCTTTTTTACGCCCTCTGTTACGGTATAATGAATCATAATCAGGATGGATTTGTATGAACGATGAATCGTCCATCCGCATGGAATATATCCTTGGGAGGAATCAAAATGATTTACTATGTGTCTGCCAGTGCCTGCCGAAGCGGAGATGGTTCGCGCGAAAAACCGTTTCAAACAATTACCGCCGCTGCTGAGATCGCCCGCGCAGGTGACGAAGTCGTTGTTGCGCCGGGTATTTACCGCGAATATGTAAACCCCAAAAACGGCGGATGCGGGGAAGATTCCCGCATTGTATATCGTTCGGAAGTACCACTTGCCGCTGTGATCACAGGCGCGGAAGAGGTGAAAAATTGGGAACATTATCAGGGTAATGTTTGGAAAGTACGCATTCCAAATGGTATTTTCGGTTCGTATAATCCATACACAACTGTCATTGCGGGGGACTGGTACCGCGCGGGGAAGCCGATCCATACAGGTGAGATTTATCTCAACGGCAAATCCATGTATGAAGCGGTTACTCTGGAAGAGGTATTGAACCCCGTTGTGTACCGTGGTTCCTGGGACCCTGATTTCACCGTTTACAAGTGGTACACCGAACAGGAAGGTGACTATACCGTTTTATACGCCAACTTCCAAGGAGCTGATCCGAATTGGGAGAATGTTGAAATCAACGTGCGCCGTAACTGCTTTTATCCGGATAAAACCGGCGTGAACTATATTACCCTGTCCGGTTTTACCGTTAAACAGGCGGCAACCACCTGGGCGCCTCCGACTGCTTATCAGGAAGGGATGATCGGCCCTCACTGGTCCAAAGGCTGGATCATTGAGGATTGTGAGGTCTCGGATTCCAAATGTTCCGGTATTTCACTTGGAAAATATCTTCAGCCGAATAATGAGAATAAATGGACGACCCGTTTTTACAAAAATGGTACGCAGACTGAGCGTGACGCCATCTGTCAGGCACAGGTCGAGGGTTGGACGAAAGAAAACATCGGTTCACATATCGTGCGCCGCTGCAATATTCACGATTGCGGCCAGACCGGCATCGTAGGCCATCTGGGCTGTGTATTCTCACTGATTGAGGATAATCACATCCATCACATCAACAACAAGCAGGACCTTGCGGGCGCGGAGATCGAAGGCATTAAAATGCATGCCGCGATCGACGTGGTCATCCGCCGCAATCATTTTCATCATTGCACCCGTGGCCTTTGGCTGGACTGGCAGGCGCAGGGTACACGCGTGACCCAGAACCTGTTCCATGATAATGTTCCGCCGAAAGGAACGGTCATCAGCAACGGCCTTGGTCTTGGTGAGGATATTTTTGTGGAGGTTTCTCACGGTCCTACGCTGATTGACAATAATCTGCTCCTTTCCGATTGTGTTGGCCGGCTGAGTACACAGGGCCTTGCGTTCGTACATAATTTGATCGCTGGTTCCTTTACCTGGGTTGGAAACGGTACGAATAACGGCGGTCAGCGTTTTGCCACTCCGCGGTATACGCCGTACCATATGCCGCACCGCACTGAGGTTGCCGGGTTTATGACCATCCTGCACGGTGACGCGCGTTTTTACAACAATATTTTCGTGCATGATGTAATGTATAGAGGGTGGAATACACCAAAAAACATTACATCATGACTGACGGCTCATTTGTGGCGA
>USBI01000032.1 GCA_900552945.1 uncultured Oscillospiraceae bacterium | reverse complement strand
ATAAGAGACAGGAGCTGTGCAGGTCGATTAATTTATTATAACATATTTATTGATTTTGGTAAATATTTTTTTGAATCTTTTAGAATTAGTTCGAATAATTGTTTGTGTTGAATCGCCTTTTTGCCGTGATAAACAGGAAAATTTTCTATAAAAAGAGAAAAAATTTAACTGGTTGAGCGTATATTCGGGTGCTATAATACGTTTATAAAACGAATATTTTACAAAGGAATGATGAGACAATGCGCAAACGCTTACACTCTTTGCCGTTGCATGAAATTAGAATCCATGATGGGTTCTGGTCGCGTTATATTCAAAACGTGCGAAACGGGCTCGCTTACCAGTGGGAAGCACTCAACGACCGACTGCCGGATGCAGAAAAGAGCTACTGCATGCATAACTTCAAGGTCGCTGCGGGGTTGGAAGAGGGCGAATTCGGCGGAATGTGCTTTCAGGACAGCGATGTCGCAAAGTGGCTGGAAGGAGTCGCGTACTATCTGGAGCTTAATCCGGACGAAGAACTGGAACGTACAGCCGACGAAGCCATTGATATCATTGGAAAGGCTCAAAAAGAAGACGGGTATCTGAATACTTATTATATTTTGGGCGAGTATGAAAAACGTTTTACCTGCCTGCGTGACCGTCATGAACTTTACTGCGCGGGGCATTTCATGGAAGCTGCGGTCGCTTATTATTATGCGACCGGAAAAGATAAGCTGCTCAAAATCATCTGCCGGTATGCCGACCTGATTTGTGATACATTCGGTGACGGCGAGGGACAGATTTCCGCTTATCCGGGTCACCCGGAAATTGAGCTTGCGCTTATGCGGCTGTACGAGGCGACCGGTGTGAAACGGTATGCCGACCTTGCTCGCTTTTTCATTGAGCGCCGCGGAACTGAACCGAATTATTTTGAAATTGAAAAGAACCGCCCAGGATATGTCAGTACCTTTGACCCGTCTATTTTTAACGACACCTATTATCAGGTGCACGCGCCCATCCGTGAACAGAAAACGGCAGAAGGTCACGCGGTACGTGACCTTTACCTGTTTACCGGAGTTGCCGATGTTGCCGGCGCGTATGAGGATGAATCCCTGCTGAACGCCTGCGAGACGTTGTTTGACAACATTTCGCAGAAGCGGATGTATATTACCGGAAGCATTGGTTCTGCCGCCGGCGGAGAACGATTTACCTGCGACTACGACCTGCCGAACCATTCCAACTATTCTGAGTCCTGTGCATCCATTGCCTTAGCCATGTTTACAAAACGCATGGTAGAGCTAGAGCGTGATGCGAAGTATGCCGACGTGATGGAACGCGCTCTCTATAATACGGTTCTTGCCGGTATCTCTCTGGAAGGGAAGAATTTCTTCTATGTTAATCCTCTGGAGGTCATTCCGGAGGTGGCGGAAAAGAACACCGACCTTCGCCATGTAAAGGATGTACGGCAGAAATGGTTTGGCTGCGCCTGCTGCCCTCCGAATATTATCCGCACGCTCGCGTCTCTGGGGCAGTATGTTTACTCTGTGGATGAAGAAAGCCTTTATGTGAATCTTTACGTTGCCAACGAAACCGCTTGCACGATTGGTGAAAACAAAGTGTCGCTCAAGCTGGATACCGCTTATCCGTTTGAAGGAGCAGTGAAGCTTTCGCTTTCCTGCGCGGGAAAATCTCCGTTTGCGGTCGCGCTGCGTATTCCGCAGTTTACCCAGTTGAAGGGCTTGAAGGTTGACGGCGTTTCTGTGGATGCTCCGGTGATGGAAAACGGTTATCTGTTACTTTCCCGCTGCTGGGAAGGGGATCACACCATCCAACTGGAACTGGATATGCCGGCACGTCTGATTTATGCAAACGCCAAGGTGCGCGCGGACATCGGCAAAGCGTGCGTGGTAAAAGGGCCGTTGGTTTACTGTTTGGAACAGGCAGACAACGGAGAAAATCTTGGAGCGTTTGAGCTTTTGAAGGATACGGAACTTCGTGAATCCTATGACCCGGCTTTGTTTGGGGGCACGACTGTGATTTCGGCGCAGGCTGCTCGAACGGTTTCGCAGGATGATGCGCTTTATACGGAAAAACCGCCCAAAAAGGAACTGGCGGAGCTTAAATTCGTGCCGTATTGTTTCTGGAATAACCGCGGAAAAGGCGAAATGCTTGTTTGGGTTCGTTGCGAAACAAAGTAAATCGGCGGATTTGTAAGAAAAGCAAAGCATAAATTCGATATTTTATTTAAATCGCGTTTTATTTAAAAAGCTAACGTTGCAGAGCGTTAGCTTTTTAATTTGCTAAAGTGTAAAATAGACAACTGTTGAGGGCGGATTTTGCCCTGAAAAGAGAAAAAGAGAGGACGTAATTGTTTTGAAATTATTCAAACGTGTTTTGGCTGCTGTTTTAGCCGGTACAATGGCTGTTACCATGCTGGCCGCGTGCAGCAATAGCGATGCTGGTTCCGGTGATTCTTCCGCAAGCGGTTCTTCCGATTCTACCAGCGCTTCGGAATCCACTGAAAAAGAAAAATTCATTTTGGGCCTGGATGACAGCTTCCCGCCTATGGGTTACCGTGATGAAAACAACGAGATCGTTGGCTTTGACATTGATCTCGCGCAGGCGGTTTGCGACGAGTTGGGCATGGAGCTTGTTGTTCAGCCGATCTCTTGGGATTCCAAAGAGATGGAACTCAACAACGGCAACATCACCTGCATTTGGAACGGTTTGAGCGTTGATGAAGAACGTCAGGAGAAAATGAATCTTTCCAAACCGTACATGAAAAACCACATGGTTGTTGTAGTAAACAAGGACTCTGATATCACCTCCCGTGAAGATCTTATCGGCAAAAATGTCGGCGTTCAGAAAGCGTCGACCGCAGAGGCTGCTGCCGCGGACGATGAGTTCATCAGCCAGTCCAACATGGTGCCGTATGATACCAACGTACTCGCATTGACCGACCTGCCGACCGGCCGTATTGATGCGGTGGTCGTGGATGAGGTCGTTGCCAACTATCAGCTCAAAGGCAGCGATGATTTCGTGATTTTGGACGATATGCTCAGCGAAGAGGATTATGCGATTGCTTTTGCAAAAGAGGGCAGTGATGACATCAAAGCCAAAGTAGAAGCGGCGCTGGACAAACTTGTTGAGAACGGCAAAGCGGCTGAGATTTCTGAAAAATGGTTCGGCAAAAACGTACTTGTCATTGAGTAAATTTTTCTGGACAAGTTCCGTGTAAAAATGCTAAAATAAGGCGTGAAACACACGCCTTATTTTTTTGCGTCATATGGTAGAGAGGTTGTTGTATGTCCGCCGCTTCAATGTGATAAACCGGCAAATCGTTAATGGATAAAAGCTTGTTGTACAGTGAGGGATGAAAATGGAGTATATTTGGTCGATCTTACCGCCAATGCTGGAAGGCGCCTTGGTTGCAACCGGGTTGTTCGCAATTGTTATCGTGCTGTCGCTGCCGCTTGGTTTTGGGATTACACTTCTTGCGCGCTGCCGGTTTCTTCCGGTAGTATGGCTGGCGCGTGCCTTTATTTACGTTGTGCGCGGCACGCCGCTGCTGCTTCAGCTGCTGTTCATCTATTTCGGTCTGCCGCTGATTCCAGGCATTGGCGGACATCTTGTTTTTGACCGCTTCACAGCGGCGTGTATTGGTTTTGTGCTCAACTACGCGGCTTATTTTGCTGAAATTTTCCGCGGCGGTCTTCTTTCGGTGGATAAGGGGCAGTATGAGGCGGCTCAGGTGCTTGGGCTTTCGCGGGCTCAGACCTTTCTTCGGGTGGTCATCCCGCAGATGCTGCGCGTTGCGCTGCCGTCGCTTTCCAACGAATCGGTCACGCTGGTGAAAGATACTTCGCTGCTTTACGCGGTTTCGGTTCCGGAAATCCTGCATGCGGCGAAAACGGCGGTCAACCGCGACGTCACCATCGTTCCGTTCTTTGTCGCCGCGGTGATCTATCTTGTGATGAATACGATTTTGTCACTGCTGTTCAAGTACATTGAAAAGAAGCTGAACTTTGACCGGGAGGCGGAATAATATGGCGTTTATCGAGGTAAAAGACCTGAAGAAATCCTTCGGAAAGCTGGAAGTGCTCAAGGGCGTTTCGTTCGATGTGGAAAAGGGCGATGTGGTAGCGGTCATCGGTTCCTCCGGTTCCGGTAAAAGTACCATGCTCCGCTGTATCATCAACCTTGAAACGGTTGGCGGCGGGGATATCATCATAGAGGGGGAGCCGCTTGTAAAGAACGGAAAATATCCTTCTAAAAATACAATCAAACAAATTACCGGGAAAATGGGTATGGTCTTTCAGCAGTTCAATCTGTTCCCGCATATGAGCGTGCGTAAAAATCTGGAAATGCCGGTGCGCCTTGCGGGGAAACGGGATCGTGCTTCGATTTCCGCGGAATGTGAAGAGATGCTGCGTAAGGTTGGCTTGCTTGATAAGATTGACGCGTACCCTTCCCAGCTTTCAGGCGGGCAGAAACAGCGTGTGGCTATTGCGCGTGCGCTGATGCTCAACCCGGACATCATGCTGTTTGACGAACCGACCTCCGCGCTTGACCCGGAGCTGACAGGCGAGGTACTCGGCGTTATGAAAAAACTTGCTGAAGAGCATATGACCATGATTGTTGTAACCCATGAAATGGCGTTTGCGCGGGAGGTCGCCAACAAGGTGATCTTTATGGATGACGGGAAGATTTTGGAAGCCGGCACACCGGATGAGATTTTTAACCACCCGAAATTCCCGCGTACGGCGGAGTTTTTGAGCAGCGCGTATTAACGGGGACGGTTATGAACGGCAATCCATTTCCATATTCGAACGACAACAAACGGTTTCATGCGTTTGATTATGAGATGAAGCGGGTATTCGGCAAAAAGACGGTGAAAATTCCGCTGGACGCCGGATTCACCTGCCCGAATATTGACGGTGTGAAAGGGACCGGCGGCTGTACCTACTGCGGTGGGCGCGGCGCGGGAGATTTCGCCGGGGCAGGTCCGCTTGCACAGCAGTTTGTGCAGGGAAAAGAGCTGCTTTCCCGCAAATGGCCGCAGGCGCAATTTCTTGCATATTTTCAGGCGCATAGCAATACATATGCGCCTGTTTCCCGTTTAAGAGAGCTTTTTTATGAGGCGCTCTCGTTTGACGGAGTGGTCGGCTTGTGCGTCGCCACCCGCGCGGACCTTTTACCGCCGCCGGTGGTTGAACTGCTGGAGGAACTTCACCACAAAACATTTCTGGTGGTGGAACTCGGCTTGCAGACGGTGCATGACCGCACGGCCGGGCGGATCAACCGCTGTCACAGCTGGGCGGAGTTCTGTGAAGGATACGCCGCCCTTCAGACACGGGGAATTCGCGTGTGCGTCCACTTGATCAATGGTCTGCCCGGTGAAACGCAAGCGGATATGTTAGGCTCGGCACAGCAGGTGGCGGCGCTCTCCCCGTGGGGGATAAAGCTGCATATGCTGCATATCATAAAGGGGACAAAACTGGAACAGGAATACACAAAAGAGCCGTTTCCTCTGCTATCTTTGGAAGAGTATACCTCTCTTGTGGTGGACCAACTGGAGCGTTTTCCACCTCAGACGGTAGTGGAGCGGGTCACCGGTGACGGCCCGCGGGAATTGCTTGTCGCGCCGCTCTGGACGAAGCGCAAACGAGCGGTTTTAGCGGAAATCGACAAGGAATTTGTCCGCCGGGGAAGCATGCAGGGAACTTTGTGGCACGGTTTGTAACGTTAAAATTCAAGGGGAGGAGCATACCGCTTCTCCCCTTGAACCGCCGGGCATTCTGTGATAAAATTTCTGTTAGCATTGGCGGGATTTACCGCCTGTAATCAAACGGCAGGTGAAATATTTTTCTGCCGAAAAATTTGGGGGCATTGCCATGACGAAAATCGAAGCCTTTTTTGAGGATATGAAACACAAGCAGGTCGTGTTTATCGGAGCGGGAGTCAGCCATAGGGAACTCATTTTGTTGTTCCGCCGTAAGGGGATTCCGGTCACCCTCTGCGATAAGCGCGAAGCATCTCAGCTGGGCGATGCCTACGAACAGCTCAAGCAAGCGGGAGTTTCCTTCTGCCTCGGCGAAGGATATGAAGAGGGCATTCTGAAAGGCGATGTCATCTTCCGCACACCGGGTATGTACTACTATTCTCCGGTGCTGACAAAAGCAAGGGAACTGCAGAAGGTCGTCACCTCTGAAATGGAAGTGTTCTTTGACCTTTGCCCCTGTAAAATTTACGCGGTGACCGGTTCAGACGGAAAGACGACGACCACCACCCTCATCAGCGAACTGCTGAAAGCAGAGGGGAAAACCGTTTATCTGGGCGGAAACATCGGCAAGGCGCTCCTGCCGCTGGTGGAAGAGATTCGTGAAAATGACGCCGCAGTGGTAGAGCTTTCCAGCTTCCAGCTTATCTCCATGCGCCGTTCGCCGGATGTGGCAGTCATTACCAATGTTGCTCCAAATCATTTGGACGTGCACAAGAATATGCAGGAATATATTGACGCCAAACGCAACCTAATTCTCCACCAGAACGCCTTTTCCAAAACCGTTTTGAATGCGGATAATGAGGTCACTCGCGGGATGGAGCCGGATGTGCGTGGCGCGCTCAGCTGGTTTTCCCGCAAAACCGTGCCGCAGAACGGTACTTTTTTGGCAGAGGACGGCAACCTGTGCCTTGCGCATAACGGTCAGGTGACAACGCTTCTGCACAAAGACCGCATCCGTATTCCCGGTATCCATAATGTGGAAAATTATCTGGCGGCCATTGCGGCAACCGCGGGAGAGGTTTCTCCCCAGACCATTGTACAGGTTGCGGAACAGTTCGGCGGGGTAGAGCACCGCATTGAGTTTGTACGCACGCTGGACGGCGTTCGGTATTACAACGACTCCATTGCCACCAGCCCAACCCGTACCATCGCGGGGCTTAATTCGTTTGATCAGAAGCTCATCGTGCTCGCGGGCGGGTACGACAAAAAAATCCCATTTGAGCCGCTCGCGCCGGAACTTGTTCGGCACGCGAAAGTGCTTATCCTCATGGGTGTGACGGCGCAGAAGATCAAACAGGCGGTGACCTCTTGTGAGGGATATGACGCGGCCCAGCTGCCGATTTTAGAAGTATCTTCCATGGAGGAAGCGGTGCAGACGGCACGGAAAATTGCACAGAGCGGCGATGTTGTCACCCTTTCGCCGGCCTGCGCCAGCTTTGATATGTACCCGAATTTTGAAGCGCGCGGCCGCCATTATAAGGCGCTTGTCAACGCGCTGGTCTGACAGGGAGGAAACGATATGCAGACCGTTGAGTTATTAAAACAATTGGCGCAAAGCCGCGGAGTCTCCGGTATGGAACAGCCTGCCGCAGAGACGGCCGCCGCTCTGCTCAAAGAATATACAAACGAGGTGCGCACCGACCCGATGGGCAGCGTTTCGGCGGTGATCCGCCCGGGCAGTCCGCTTGTGCTGCTCGACGCGCACATTGATGAAATCGGGCTTGTGGTGAGCTATATCGGTGAAAAAGGGTTCATCAAGGCCGCTTCGGTCGGCGGGGTGGACCGCCGACTGCTCATTGCGCAGGAGGTCGTCATCCTTTCCGAAACACCGGTGGAGGGAGTGATTGCTTCCCGGCCGCCTCACCTGCTCACTGCTGAGGAAGAAAAAAAGGTGCCGAAGGTGGAGGACCTGTGGATTGACACCGGCTTTTCCAAAGAAGAGTTGGAAAAACGGGTCTGTCTTGGTGACCGCATTCTGCTGAAAGCGGACTTCTATGAGCTGCTAAGCGGAAGGGTCTGCTCGAAAGCGCTGGATGACCGCGCGGGTGTTGCGGCAGTACTGAAGGCGCTGGAGCTTTTGAAAGGCGAAGAACTTTCCTGCGGCCTTGCGGTCAGCTTTACTTCACAGGAGGAGCTGGGCTGTCTGGGCGCGAAGACATCGGCTTATACCATCCATCCTGATTTGGCGGTCACGGTGGATGTCAGCTTTGCGCATACGCCGGACGCTCCTGAGCATAAATGCGGTAAGATGGGCGAAGGCACCATGATCGGTATTGCGCCGACACTCGACCGCGGCGTGAGCGACGCGTTGACCCGCCTTGCCAAGGAAGATGATATTCCTTACCAGCTGGAAGTGATGGGTGGCTTGACCTCCACCAACGCAGACAGCATCACCGTTTCCCGCGGCGGAGTCAAATGCGGTCTTCTTTCCATCCCTCTGCGGTATATGCACACCCCCATTGAGACCATTGAGGTGGCGGATGTGGAAAGCACCGCCCGGCTGCTTGCGGAGTTTGTGAGAAAGGCAGGAGAACAGAATGTTTGAGACGCTGAAAGAACTTTGCCTGCTCACCGGCGTTTCCGGTGCGGAGGATGCGGTGCGTGATTATATCATCGGGCGGATCGCGGGCCATTGCAGCTACACGGTTGACCCGCTTGGAAATATCATCGCCGAAAAAAAGGGAAAACAACGCCCGGCGAAAAAACTGCTGATTTCCGCCCATATGGATGAAGTGGGCTTTATCGTCACTGGTGTGAACGAAGCGGGACTGCTGCTGTTTGCCCCGGTCGGCGGGATTGACGCCCGTGTGGTATTGGGGCGTTCGGTTTTGGTTGGTGAAGAAGGGCTGACCGGCGTGATCGGCACCAAGGCGGTGCACATGCAGACGGCGGAAGAGCGGGAAACCGCTGTGCCGATGGACAGCCTTTACATTGACATCGGCGCGAAGGACAAAGAAGAGGCGCTCTCGCACGTTTCACTGGGCGACCGGGTTTCGTTCCGCCCGCTCTATGCGCCGTTCGGCGAGGGCTTTCTGCGCGGTAAGGCGTTAGATGACCGCATTGGCTGCGCGATTATGATTGATATGATTTGCGGTGAACTTCTTTACGATACGACCTTCACCTTTGTGGTGCAGGAAGAGGTCGGGCTGCGGGGTGCACGTGCGGCAAGCTATACCGTTGACCCGGAGATCGCTCTGGTGCTGGAGGCGACCACCGCTTCCGATCTGCCTGGCGTAGACGGCGAAAAGAAGGTCTGCTGTTTGGGAGACGGCCCGGTCGTTTCGTTTATGGACCGCTCCACGGTTTATGATGCGGGTCTGTACCGCGCGGCGTTCGCGCTGGCGGCGGAGCAGGGCATCCCCTGCCAGACCAAGACGATGATTGCTGGCGGCAATGACGCCGGCGCCATCCACGTTTCCCGCGGCGGAGTGCGTACCCTCGCAATTTCCGCGCCATGCCGGTACATCCATTCGCCGGTTTGCGTAGTCAAGCAGGAGGATGTGGAGCAGATGGCCCGCCTGACCGCTTTGCTTGCAGAGAAGTTCGCCGGCGGCGATGTAGAATGACGGTGGGTGCAGCGTTTATACGCTGTGTCGCCTGCCTTTGAAGAAACAGGCGTTTTGTCCCTGCCGGATACACGGTTGATTGGCGCTGGACATGTGCTGCTCGGGGCGGAGAATCTGCCCGGATTATGTGAGTTTGAAAATGCTTCCTGCCGGCAAATTGCTTGTACAGGGAGCGTTGTTACCGAAAGGAGATAAAAAATGACTTCGGAATTTTTTCCTGTTGACCCGAAGCTTGCCGCGCTGGCGGATACGGCGGAGGACCTTTGTGCCGAAGCGTTTGCCCGCATTGCGGCGGTACAGGAGTACAACGAGCAGAAGGTGCTCAAAGCGTTTATGGACAACCGTGTGAGTGAGATTCATTTCAACGGAAGCACCGGTTATGGATATGGCGATTTGGGTCGTGACACGCTTGATG
Source organism: uncultured Oscillospiraceae bacterium (assembly GCA_900552945.1). Classification (GTDB taxonomy): domain Bacteria; phylum Bacillota; class Clostridia; order Oscillospirales; family Ruminococcaceae; genus Metaruminococcus_A; species Metaruminococcus_A gallistercoris. Next base: position 11,197 of record USBI01000032.1, on the reverse strand, counting down.
CGGTATATGCACAGGCGTTCGGCGCGGAAGACGCGCTGGTGCGGCACAATTTTGTTTCGGGAACCCATGCCCTTTCGGTTGCGCTGTTTGGTGTACTGCGCGCGGGCGATACCATGGTTTCGGTCACCGGTAAACCATATGACACACTGGAAGAGGTCATTGGTATCCGCGGGGAAGGAAACGGTTCGTTAAAAGATTTCGGTGTTCATTATAAAGAGGTAGCCCTTACACCGCAGGGGGAAATCGACCTTGCGGCGGTGCCGGAGGCGGTGCAGGGCGCGAAGGTGGTTTACCTTCAGCGTTCCCGCGGATACTCGCTGCGCCCGTCCTTTTCGGTGGATGTCATCGGTGAACTTGTGAAAACCGTGCGGCGTGTGAACCCGCAGGCGATTATTATGGTGGATAACTGTTACGGCGAGTTCGCGGAGACCCGTGAGCCGACTGAGGTGGGCGCCGACCTTATCATTGGTTCACTCATCAAAAATCCCGGCGGCGGTATTGCGCAGACGGGCGGATACATAGCAGGCCGGAAAGATTTGGTAGAGCAGTGTTCCTACCGCCTGACCTGTGTCGGTATGGGCAAAGAGGTCGGGTGTACGCTCGACCAGAGCCGCGGCATGTTTATGGGCTTTTTCTTTGCACCGGGTGTTGTGGCGAATGCTCTGCGCACTTCGGCGTTTGCATCCTGCCTGTTTGAATTGCTCGGATTCACAGCATATCCCCGCTACAATGAGCCGCGGACCGATATTATCGCCGCACTCAAATTGGGCAGCGCGGAACGGTTGGTGGCGTTCTGTCAGGGAATCCAGAGCGGTTCTCCGGTCGACTCATTTGTCTCCCCGGAGCCGTGGGACATGCCGGGTTATGACAGTAAGGTGATTATGGCGGCAGGAGCGTTTACTGGCGGCGCCTCGATTGAACTTTCTGCCGATGCTCCGTTAAAAGAGCCGTACGCTGTTTGGCTGCAGGGAGGGCTTACCTATCCCACAGGGAAAGTGGGCATTCTGCTTGCCGCCCAGTCGATGGCGGATAAGGGACTTTTACAGCTTTAAATGAACCGTTCTGTGCGTTTTGCACGGCATTTTTGGTGTGGATTTGCCTGTGAGAAAGGAGAGGGCTTATGGTGCGCCGGGTATTGCTTGGCCTTTCATGTGCGTTTGCGTTGACGGCTCTTGCTCTTATGCTGTTTGGGAAGGGAATTGCTATGCGTTTTTCTTCCGGTGAAGGGGAATACATCGTGCGGCGTTATAATTACCTGGATGGGATGGTGTTCGGTTACGGCAATTTTTTTGCTCCTCTTTGCGCCATTGCCGCAGCTGTTGCACTGGTGCTTTTGGTCATTCTGCTTTGGCGGGGAAAATATCTGAACGCGGTGGTGTGGATGTTTGGTGTTGCGCTTTTTCTGGCGCTGGGCGCCGCGGTGGTATTCGGCAGTTTGACTGTGGTTAATCTTGCTGTCATACTGCTTTTGGGCGGCGGCTTTGGCTGTGTATTTGCCTGGCGTCTGCTGGCAGGCCGAAAAAGAGAACGCTAAACGGCATCTTTTAAAAAAGTTTGGATTTTCCCTTGCTTTTTGCAGATGAATGTGGTAACATATATTAGCATTTTAATATTCCGTTATTCTGTCCGGCAGGATAATGGGGGTTAATGCCCGACAAGTTTTTGTTTGATCGAGTCATTAAAGCGGGTAGTCCTCTGCCAGGCGTGCGTTTTGATGCCGCCTTTGGGTAAGAATATCTGAACATCAGGAGGAAGAAAAATGGACGCACTTAAATTAATCAGCCAGTCCAGCATGAAAGCTGAACTGCCGGTCGTAAACGTTGGTGACACCGTTCGCGTTTCTGTTAAGATCAAGGAAGGCGACAAGGAAAGAAGCCAGATGTTTGAAGGCACCGTTATCGCGAAAAAACACGAAGGCATCAACGAAACCTTTACCGTTCGCCGCGTTGCGCACGGTGTTGGCATTGAGCGTGTTTTCCCGATCCACTCTCCCCACGTTGAGAGCGTTGAGATCGTCCGCAGCGGTAAAGTTCGCCGTGCGAAACTCTACTATCTGCGTGACCGTGTTGGTAAAGCCGCTAAGGTCAAAGAAAAGATTCGCTAACGTTTTCTTTTCGGAAAGCAGCCTTTCAAAAAGGCTGCTTTTTGTTTTTGAGATTTTGTTTGAGGTTGCATGCGGAAGGCCTCGGAAACAATCGCCGCTGGATGAAAAACAGTTATATTTGGCGAATAGCGCGTTTTATTTTTGTGCCATGGCGCTTTTCCTTTTGGTTGCTTTCCGTGTTTAAATCGGGTAAAATAAACGGTATGGTCTATGCGGAGGGATTTCCGCATAAAATGGATCAGTCTGATTTTGCGTCAGACAAGCAACCCCCAGAGTGGATGGTGATCGTGTGGAAGAGTATAAAAGCAGGCTTGCTCAGAATGAAGAAAGAAAGTTTGAATGGAAACGGGATGCCTGGGAATGGGTGGAATCAATTGCGATTTCAGTTGCAACACTGGTGTTTGTGTTTGTTTTTATTTTTCGAATCGTTGGAATTTCCGGCCATTCCATGGACGATACTCTGCATGACGCCGACCGTATTGTCATCACATCGCTTTTTTATACCCCTGCACAAGGAGATATTGTCGTTATCAACCAGCCGAATGAGTTTGGTGAGCCGATCATTAAACGGATTATTGCGCTGGGCGGTCAGACGGTGGATATTGATTTTGACACCGGAGAGGTTTCGGTTGACGGCAAGGTGCTGGACGAACCCTATATCTCCACTCCGACCCAGCGGGACGAAGGGGTTTCGTTCCCCGTTACCGTGCCGGAAGGCATGGTCTTTGTTATGGGGGATAACCGCATGAATTCGACCGATAGCCGCAGTGAAAAGATCGGTATGATCGACACCCGTTATATTCTCGGAAAAGCCGTTTTCCGAATTTATCCGTTTGACCGGATCGGCTTTATTTCCTGATGATGAAGGAGTTGTTTTTATGATTGAAGCCCCATCCATCCAGTGGTTCCCGGGGCATATGGCAAAAACCAGACGGCTGATCCAGCAGAACTTAAAGCTGGTGGATCTGGCAGTTGAATTGGTGGATGCCCGTGTGCCGGTGAGCAGCCGCAATCCGGAACTGGATCGCTGGCTTGGCAATAAACCGCGGATTATTATTTTAAATAAATGTGACGTTGCCGATGAGCGTATCACCCAGAGTTGGTGCAGTTTCTTTCAGAAACAGGGAATGTATGCTCTTGCGGTAGACAGTGCGAGCGGCAGGGGAATCAAAAATGTGGAACCGCTTGCGCGCGAGGCGCTCAAAGAGCTTCTTGCGCGGCGGGAAGCGCGCGGCATGACCGGCGTTCCGCTTCGGCTGATGGTCGTCGGGATTCCGAATGTCGGCAAATCCTCATTTATCAACCGGCTTGCCGGAGGCAGGCGTGCCAAGGTGGAGGACCGCCCCGGTGTGACCCGTGAACGGCAGTGGATCACGGTGGGCAGCAGTATGGAACTGATGGACATGCCCGGTGTTCTCTGGCCGAAGTTTGAGGATAAAACCGTTGGGGAACATCTGGCCTTTACCGGCGCGGTCAAAGACGATGTTGTGGACATTGAACTGCTCGCCATGCGTCTTCTCCAGCTGCTGGCGGAAGAGTACCCCAATGCTTTGGAACAGCGGTACAAAGTCGCCCCGGCTCAGTATGAGGATGGATATGAACTTCTCTGTGCCATTGCCCGCAAGCGCGGCATGCTGATTTCGGGGGGCGAAGTGAATACGGAACGCGCCGCGATTACTGTGCTGGATGAGTTCCGCGGCGGGAAGCTTGGGCGCATCACATTGGAACGCCCGCAGAAGGAGCGGCCATGAATCTGTTCGAATATGATAAAAGCCTTGGTTATCCTCTTCTTTGCGGGGTGGATGAAGCCGGGCGCGGTCCGCTTGCAGGTGATGTATATGCTGCTGCGGTGATCCTGCCGCCGGATGCCTGTCTGCCGGGTTTGGATGACAGCAAAAAGCTTACCGAGAAAAAGCGGGAACAGCTTTATGATGAAATCATCCGTCAGGCGGTGGCGTATTGCGTTGCTTCCACTTCGGCGGAGGAGATCGACCGGCTCAACATTTTGCAGGCGACCTTTCTTGCCATGCAGCGCGCGGTGGAAGGGCTTGCGGTCAAACCGGATTACATTCTCATAGACGGGAACCGTACGCCGCCGTCACTCGACGCGCCGTGCGGGTGCCTTGTCAAAGGAGATGCGACCTCCGCTTCCATAGCGGCGGCTTCGGTGCTCGCCAAAGTATCGCGGGACCGCGCCATGCAGGCGACCGCTCCGCTTTACCCGGAATATGGGTTTGAAAAGCATAAAGGGTATCCCACTAAGGAGCATTACGCCGCGATTTTGGAATATGGCGTATCACCCATTCACCGAAAAACCTTTTTGAAAAAAATGCTGAATGCCGAAAAACCGAATGCGCATCTGCGGGGTGTTATCGGGGAGAATGCGGCGAAAGAGGAGTACCTTTCCCGCGGATTTCACCTCGCCGCAAAGAACTATCACAGCCCGTACGGGGAAATCGACCTTATTTTGCGGGATGAGAAAACGCTCGTTTTCTGTGAGGTAAAGGCCCGTGCGCAGGATAGTTTGGTTTCTCCCGCGGAGGCCGTGAATTTAAGCAAACAGCGTAAAATAATCAAAACAGCCCTGCATTATATTTCCGCATTCGGTATGCGGGATGAGGCGGGAAATGAGCTGCAGCCTCGGTTCGATGTGGCGGAGGTTACCTTGGACGGGAGCCGGGTTCACAGTGTTTCGGTTTTGGAAAATGCGTTTGAGCCGGACAGCCGTGAATTCTTTCTGTAACAAGCCGTTTTTTGGGAATAATACGTTTGGAGTAGTTGTTCATCCTTACGGATTGTGTTAAAATAAGGACAAACGATTTCAAATAACAGCAAGGAGTGTCGTTATGAATTACAGGAGTACGCGCAACAGCGCGGAAGTGGTTTCTTCCGCACAGGCCATTGCAATGGGCATTTCAAAGGATGGCGGGCTGTTTGTTCCGGAAACCATTCCGCAGATGCCTCTGGAAGAAATTGGAAGTCTGATTGAAGAAAACTATGTACAGCGCGCTGAATATATTCTCGCAAAATTTTTGACCGATTTTTCCATGGATGAGCTTGGTTACTGCGTGCGCAGCGCGTACACCGCAGAAAAATTCGGGAGCGATAAAATCGCTGAACTTGCACGCCTTGGCGAAGGTACTTATATGTTGGAACTTTGGCATGGTCCTACCTGCGCGTTCAAAGATATGGCGCTCCAGCTGCTTCCGTATCTGCTTACCATTTCGGTGCAGAAAACAATCGCGAATAAAGAGGTCGTCATTCTGGTTGCAACCTCCGGCGATACCGGTAAAGCTGCGCTGGAAGGTTTTAAAGACGTTGAAGGAACCCGTATTCTGGTGTTCTATCCGGAAGACGGCGTCAGCCCGATGCAGAAATTGCAGATGACCACACAGGAAGGCGAAAATGTAGGTGTTTGTGCAGTCAAAGGCAATTTTGACGACGCGCAGACCGCGGTAAAAGCCATGTTTACTGACAATGCGCTCAAAGGAGAGCTGGACGCGAAGGGTATGATGTTCTCCAGCGCTAACTCCATCAACTGGGGGCGCCTCGTTCCGCAGATTGTTTATTATATTTCCGCTTACTGCGACCTGCTTGCCAACGGGGATATTGAATTGGGCGAAAAGGTCAACATTGTTGTGCCGACCGGAAACTTCGGCAATATCCTTGCGGCGTATTACGCGAAGCATATGGGCCTTCCGGTCAACCGGCTCATCTGCGCTTCCAACAAAAACAACATCCTCACCGATTTCATCAAAACCGGTGTGTATGACCGCAACCGCGATTTTTATACCACATCCTCTCCGTCGATGGATATTCTCATCTCCAGCAATCTGGAACGGCTTCTATACCTGCTTTCCGGCTGCGATGATGCGGCGGTCCGCTCCTGGTACAGCGAGCTGAAAGAAACCGGGAAATTCACGGTCCCGGCGGATGTGCTTGCGAAACTTCAGGCGGAGTTTGATGCCGGCTTCTGCGATGAGGAACAGACGGTTTCTACCATCTCTTCGGTCTTTTCACAGTACTCTTACGTTTGCGATCCGCATACCGCAGTCGGTGTAAAGGTGTATGAGGACTACAAAGCGCGCACTGGCGATATGACCAAGACCATTATCGCTTCCACTGCGAATCCCTATAAGTTTACCGATACAGTCATTCAGGCGGTTTCTCCGGAGACGAATCCTTCGAACGATTTTGATGATAACCGCTTGCTCAGCCTTTTGACTGGCCTTGAGCCGCCGAAAGCGATCTCTGAGCTGGATGGCAAGGAAATCCGCTTCCAAAAGAGTGTGGCGGTAGGGGATATGCCGAAAGTCGTTCGGGATATGCTGCAGTTATAAGAGCTTTATCTGCCTTGAATTCAAACGAAATTTGGCGTGGCAGGGTATGGTTCATTTGAAAAAAGAAAACAGTCCGCTGCATGAGAATGCGGCGGACTGCCCTTATACTGGCGGGTGTTTTACTGCTTTACAAAGCTCTGGCAAACGGTGTCAGAACAGGAGGAAGCCTGATGCGGTCCTACCTTGATCTCTTTTGCCGTGCAGTTGCAGTTGTGGCCGTTGTGGATACAGTTTTTCACATCACAGTGAACATGGTTGATGGACTGCCCGTCCTTTTTGTAGTCAAACATGAAACATCCCTCCTCAGTTTTTGAAATACATGTTGTATTTCGTTTTTAGTATCTGCTTTTTAATGTGATTTATTGATTTTTGCCGCTGGAAAAAGGAGGTGTGCGGTGAATTTATTCGTCATTGCGGACCCGCACCTTTCTTTTGGTGTGGATAAGCCAATGGATATTTTTTACGGCTGGAACGATTATGTTACCCGGTTTTCCGAAAATTGGCAGGCTGTGGTCGCGCCGGAGGATACCGTCGTTGTTGCCGGTGACCTTTCCTGGGGGATCGATTTGAACGAATCTGAACCGGATTTTGCGTTTTTAGACCGATTGAACGGGACCAAAATTCTCCTCAAAGGCAATCATGACCTGTGGTTTTCAACCAGAGCCAAGGTAGAGCGGTTCTGGGCGGAAAAGGGTTTCGGCAGTTTAAAGCTCCTGTTTAATAATTATTATCCGTTTGGTCCTTATGGCATCTGCGGTACCCGCGGTTGGATGAATGAACCGGGTGAACCGCAGAATTACAAAATCATTTTGCGTGAGGCAGGGCGTTTGGAACGGTCGCTGGAGCAAGCTGTCCGGGACGGAAAAGAGCCGATTGTTTTCCTGCATTATCCGCCGGTTTCCAAAAAAGGGGACTGTGCCGAGATGCTGGAAGTGCTGGAACGATTTTCGGTCAAGCGGGTATATTACGGGCATCTGCATGGAAAATCCCATCAAAATGCGATTACAGGCTGCTATAAAGGCATTTGTTATGAGTTGGTTTCTTGTGATTTCACCAAATTTCGACCAGTGAAAATAGCAGAAATTAACAATTATTGAAAACATAAAAAATATGGTAGTCAAGCGAAAAACTTTATGGTATAATGACAAAGTTGGAAAAGTATAAATTTCAGGAGGAAACAATATGTTAACTTCAAAAAAATCGGTTGAGACCAATAAATATGAATTAGAAGTCAAGGTCGATGCTGCGAGCTTTGAAGAGGCTCTGCAGAAAGCTTACCTGAAAAATAAAAACAAAATTCAGGTTCCGGGTTTCCGCAAAGGAAAAGCGACCCGTAAAATCGTAGAGAAACTCTACGGCCCGGAAATCTTTTTTGAGGATGCCATCAACGATTCTTATCCGGCTGCTTTGGAAGCTGCCGTAAAAGAAGCGGAGCTGGAACTGGTTGACCGTCCGGAAGTGGAAGTCACTTCGGTCAGCAAAGAAGAAGGCTATACCTTTAAGGCGACCTGCATTGTAAAACCGGATGTTGAGGTTACTGACTACAAAGGTATAAAAGTAACCAAAACCGTCAATCCTGTAGAGGACGCAGAAGTTGACGCTGAAATCGCTCGCATGCAGGACCGCAATGCCCGCACCATTACCGTGGAAGACCGCGGCGCGGAAAAAGGCGATATTGCTGAGTTCGATTTTGACGGTTATGTGGATGACAAACCGTTTGACGGTGGTAAAGCAGAGCATTACAGCTTGGAACTCGGTTCCGGTCAGTTCATCCCGGGCTTTGAGGATCAGATGATCGGTCATAAACCGGGCGAGGAATTCGATGTAAATGTGAGCTTCCCGGAAGATTATCATGTTGATGATCTCAAAGGCAAACCGGCTGTGTTCAAAATTAAGCTGCATGAGCTTAAAAAGAAAGAGCTTCCGGAGCTGGATGATGAGTTTGCGAAAGACGTCAGCGAGTTTGATACGTTGGACGCTTTGAAAGCAGACATCAAAGCGAAAATGACCGAGCGCAACGAGAAAGCAGCTGACGAGCAGGTCGAAAATGATCTGGTCGACAAGGTTGTTGAAAACATGAAAGGTGAAATTCCGGAAGTCATGTTTGAAAACCGTGCGCAGGAATCGGTTAATGAGTTTGCTTACCGTCTGCAGTCTCAGGGTATGAGCCTTGACCTTTACCTGCAGTACACCGGCATGACCGCGGATGCGCTCAAAGAGACCTTCCGTGCGCAGGCTGAAAAACAGGTCAAGATCCGTCTCGCTCTCGAGAAGATTGTTGAGCTGGAAAACATTGTTCCGACTGAGGAAGATATTGACGCTCAGTACAACAAGATGGCAGAGCAGTACGGTATGGAAGCCGACAAGCTCAAAGAGATCGTTCCGTCTGATGAGCTGGTAAAAGATATTGCGGTTAACAAAGCAATCGACCTGATTAAAGAAACCGCTGAGATCACCGACAAAAAGCCGGCTGCGAAAAAGACTGCTGCAAAGAAGAGCACTGCAAAGAAAGCGGATGCGGCGGACGATGCTGTGAAGCCAAAAAAAGCTCCGGCGAAAAAAACTGCGTCTAAAAAAGCTGCAACCCCGAAAGCCGAGGAAAATTCGGAAGACGACGCCAAATAACCTGAATTTCGGCGCCGTAATGTTTGGAGGCGAATCGAAATGAGTTTAGTACCATATGTAGTTGAACAGACAAACCGCGGCGAGCGTTCTTACGATATTTTCTCCCGCCTGCTCAACGATCGTATCATCATGTTATCGGATGAAGTCAATGATGCGACTGCTAGTCTTGTGGTTGCTCAGCTTCTCTACCTGGAAGGTCAGGATCCGGAAAAGGATATCAGCCTTTACATCAACAGCCCGGGCGGTTCCATTACGGCCGGTATGGCAATTTATGATACGATGAATTACATCAAATGCGATGTTTCGACCATCTGCATCGGTATGGCCGCGTCCATGGGCGCGTTCCTGCTTTCATCCGGCGCGAAAGGTAAGCGAATTGCGCTGCCAAACGCTGAGATCATGATCCATCAGCCGCTCGGCGGTATGCAGGGCCAGGCGACCGATATGCAGATCCATGCGCAGCGGATTATCCGCATTAAAGATAAGCTCAACCGCATTCTCGCAGAAAATACTGGTAAACCGCTGGAAGTGATTCAGCGCGATACCGAGCGTGATAACTTTATGTATGCGGAAGAGGCAAAAGAGTACGGTTTGATCGATAAGGTCATTTCCGGCAGATAATTGAGTGGTTCGGCACCTCTCCTGGCGATTTGCCGGGGGAGGTACTGTTTCATTGGAGGAGGTAAACAATGGCGGGTTTTGAAGAGTCAAAGGTGCCGCGCTGCAGTTTTTGCGGCAAACCCGAGTACAAAGTCAACCGTCTGTTATATGGAAACGGCGCGTTTATCTGCGACGAGTGTGTTTCCTTGTGTTATCAAATGTTGGTAGATGACGGCCTGCTTCGTGCGCCGTCTGTTGCCCAGTCGCATTCGATGGAGGAAATGACATTTTTAAAGCCCCGCGAGATCAAAGCGGTGCTGGACGAATATGTCATCGGGCAGGATGATGCGAAAATCGCTCTTGCTGTAGCCGTTTATAACCATTATAAGCGTATCTTTTTTGGCGAGGATGACGGCGGCGTGGAACTTCAGAAGAGCAATGTTCTTCTGCTTGGTCCGACCGGTGTCGGAAAAACCATGTTGGCGCAGACCCTTGCGACTATGCTCAATGTTCCGTTTGCCATTGCGGATGCTACAACATTGACCGAAGCCGGCTATGTAGGTGAAGACGTAGAAAATGTACTCCTGCGTTTGATTCAGGCTGCAGATTATGACATTGAGGCGGCGGAACGCGGTATTATTTATATTGATGAAATTGATAAGATTGCGCGTAAGAGCGAAAACACCTCCATCACACGCGATGTCAGCGGTGAAGGTGTGCAGCAAGCGCTGTTGAAGATTGTGGAAGGTACCGTGTCCAACGTTCCTCCGCAGGGTGGCAGAAAACACCCGCAGCAGGAGTTTATTCAGATCAATACCAAGAATATCCTCTTTATCTGCGGCGGTGCGTTTGAAGGAATTGAAAAGATCATTCAAAGCCGTAAAGGTTCTTCTGCAGTTGGCTTTGGCGCCAAAATCCGCAACAAAGCGGATGAGGAAACGGCACAGCTCATGAAAGAAGTCACTCCGCACGATTTTGTCCGTTTCGGGTTAATTCCGGAATTGGTTGGTCGTCTTCCAGTAATCACCACCTTGCAGGAGCTGGATGAAAACGCGTTGGTACGTATTTTGACTGAGCCGAAAAACGCCATTGTAAAGCAGTATCAGGCGCTTTTCAATATGGATGGTATTGAGTTGGAATTTACGCCGGATGCGCTGGTCGCTATTGCCAAGAAGACATTGGAGCGCAAGACTGGTGCCCGTGGCCTGCGTGGCATTATGGAAGGTGTTCTGTCTAAGCTGATGTTTGACCTGCCAAGTGAAGACAAAATTGCCAAAGCGATCATTACGGCTGGCTGCGTAGAAGGTACTGAGTCCCCGAAATTGATTGAGGGGGAACGCAAAGTACTGGGTGAAGCGAAAAACGCATTGCCTGAAAAACGGGAATCCCGCAAAAAAAGCAGCTGAATATTTTTGATTGAGAAAAAACTCCAATGGAATTCCATTGGAGTTTTGTGATAAAAGCCGCAGAATATTGAACCGCCCCAGATTGAGCAGACAGTACAAAAAAGCCACTGGTGCAGGAATAT
>USBI01000031.1 GCA_900552945.1 uncultured Oscillospiraceae bacterium | reverse complement strand
TGATGTGAATGACAGCAAGAACGGTTATGCCGGCAACGGAAAACCAATCGACGCGATGGAAATTTACTACTACACACCGAACGAAATCAAACCGGCTAAAAAAGCGAAGTATCGTGTTGCGCCGACCGGAAAAGATTATTACAGCTGGCAGTATGACGACGAGAAGACAAACGGGCAGGACGGCTACGCCGGACTGTTTGGGAAAGAGATCGGCAAATTGCAGGTAGTCATTGAATAGAACAAAAACCCCGGCTGCTCAAACGAGCGGTCGGGGTTATTTTTATGTTGCATTTCGTGTTGCATTTCAATCAAAATCTATGTGAAAAATGCTAAAATATTAGCATAATCAAAAATATTTTATAACATGGAAGACGCAAAAAATCCCGTATCCATGGGATTTTCCCACAGTTACGGGATTTGTTTGCTGGTGAACCACCGGGGATTCGAACCCCGGACCCTTTGATTAAAAGTCAAATGCTCTGCCAACTGAGCTAGTGGTTCATGTGTTCGCGTTAAGTTGCTCATTTATTATACATAAACCGGAAGGAGTTGTCAACACTTTTTTTAAAAAAAGACTGTTTTTTCTGCATCTTTTTTTCAAATCATCCTGAAACCCCCCTTTTTTCGGGCATCCATCGCCTGTTTTATTATTGCACGGAACTTTTTGTTTATGCTATAATAGAGCGTAATGAACCAGATGTTTTATTTTTTGTTGAGGTGATCTCTTGTCATTTGATCGCGAACACATTCGCAACTTCTGCATTATTGCGCATATCGACCACGGAAAATCCACCCTCGCGGACCGGATTCTGGAGCGTACCAGCGCGGTCGCCGCGCGGGATATGGAACAGCAGCTGCTCGACAATATGGACATTGAACGGGAACGCGGCATTACCATTAAAGCGCGGGCCGTCAAGGTCAGCTATAAAGCAAACAACGGCGAGACCTACGAATTCAACCTGATCGACACGCCGGGGCATGTCGACTTCAACTACGAAGTCTCCCGCTCGCTTGCCGCCTGCGAAGGGGCGCTGCTTGTGGTAGACGCTTCGCAGGGTATTGAGGCACAGACCCTCGCGAACACCTATCTTGCCATCGAGCACGATTTGGAAGTTGTTCCGGTTATCAACAAGATCGACCTGCCTTCCGCCAATCCGGACGAGGTCTGCCGGGAAATTGAAGAGGTCATCGGCATTCCGGCCCTGGACGCGCCGCGGGTCTCCGCCAAGACCGGCATCAACATTGAAGAGGTGCTGGAGCGGATCGTCACCGACATCCCCGCACCGAAAGGGGACGAAAACGCCCCGCTGCAGGCGCTGATTTTTGACTCCTACTATGACGCATACAAAGGCGTTATTGTTTATATCCGTGTCAAGGAAGGAACCGTCAAGCCGGGCGATACCATCCGTATGATGGCGACCGGCGCCGAGTTTAACGTGGTCGAGGTCGGCTATCTGGAAGCGACCTCCATCCATCCCGCCGCACAGCTTTCGGCAGGTGAAGTCGGCTACATTGCCGCTTCCATCAAGAACATCGGTGACACCAAGGTGGGCGACACGGTCACGCTTGCCGACCGTCCTGCGGACGAACCGCTTCCCGGTTACCGGCAGGTCAACCCCATGGTTTTCTGCGGTATCTACCCGGCGGACGGCGCCAAATACGGCGACCTGCGTGACGCGCTGGAAAAGCTGCGTTTGAACGACGCCTCTCTCACCTTTGAACCGGAGACTTCCGTGGCGCTGGGCTTTGGCTTCCGCTGTGGCTTTTTGGGGCTTCTGCATATGGAAATCATTCAGGAGCGGCTGGAACGGGAGTACAATCTTGACTTGGTCACCACCGCTCCTTCGGTTGCTTATCGGGTCACCGTTTCCGACGGGACCGTTTCCATCATCGATAACCCCACCAATTTCCCGGACGCCGGGACAATCCAGCTGGCGGAGGAGCCCATGATAAAGGCGGCCATTCTCTCACCGGAAGAGTTTGTGGGCAACATCATGGAGCTCTGCCAGAACCGCCGCGGCGTGTTCAAAGACATGAAATACATTGACACCAAGCGGGTGGAGCTCCACTATGAGCTTCCTCTCAACGAAGTGGTATATGACTTTTTTGACGCGCTCAAATCCCGCACCCGCGGGTACGCTTCGTTTGACTATGAGATGATGGGCTTCAAGCCCTCCAAGCTGGTCAAACTGGATATCCTGTTAAACGGCGAGGTGGTGGACGCGCTTTCCTTCATCGTCCATGTAGACAAGGCGTACGAACGCGCCCGCAAGATCGCGGAAAAGCTCAAGGAGCACATTCCGCGGCAGCTGTTTGAGGTGCCGATCCAGGCGGCCATCGGCGGAAAGATCATCGCCCGTGAAACGGTCAAGGCCATGCGCAAGGATGTTCTTGCGAAATGCTACGGCGGCGATATCACCCGAAAGAAAAAGCTGCTGGAAAAACAGAAGGAAGGCAAAAAACGGATGCGCCAGCTCGGCAGCGTAGAGGTGCCGCAGGAGGCGTTCATGGCCGTTTTGAAGCTGGACGAATAATCAACAACACAAAGGCCCGTGAAACCTACTGTTCACGGGTCTGTTTTGCAGCCTGACGAACCGGGGAAGGGAGGAGACGCATGAAACTTCACAAAGCAGCCGCATGGGTTACTGTTCTTTTGCTTTGTTTTCTCTGCGGATGTACGCCTGTGTCCGGCGGAGCCCAGTCAGCCGGGCAGCCCTCTGCTTCGTCCGGAAAGGAAAGCTCCTCGGAGGAAGAAGCCCAAACGCCCACCCGCGCACAAGAGCTTGTTTCAAAAATGACCTTGGAAGAAAAGGTAGGGCAGTTATTCTTCCTCTGCTTTCGCAAAGACGCTTCGGGAAACGACATACAACAGCTGGACGAACCCTCTCTGAGCACTCTGCGCACCATCCGGCCGGGCGGCGTTGTGCTGTTCGGGGAAAACATCTCCACCGTGGAAGGCGTTCGGAACTGGATCGCCTCCGCACAGCAGACAGCTGAAATCCCGCTGTTTGTTTCGGTGGATCAGGAGGGCGGAGCCGTCCAACGGATCCGCCATACCGAAGCCATCCCCGCCACCGACCTGCCGGATATGTATGAGGTTGGCATGACCGGCAACAGCAGCTACGCTCTTGCGGTGGGGCAGGTAATAGGAAAAGAGCTTTCGGTATTCGGGTTCAACATGGATTTCGCCCCCGTATGCGATGTGTTCTCCAACCCGCAGAACACGGTCATCGGACGGCGCGCCTTTTCCGGCGGCCCACAGGTCGTGGCGGACTGCTCGGTGCAGCTGGGCAAAGGACTGAAGGAAAACGGAATCATTCCAGTGGCCAAGCATTTCCCCGGCCATGGGGACACGGCGGAAGACTCCCACGACGGCTATGCCGTCAGCCAAAAATCCCTCGAACAGCTGGAAGAAACCGAACTGATACCCTTCCGGGCTCAAATCGAAGCTGGGGTGCCGTTTATCATGGCGGCGCACATCAGCCTTCCCGCTGTGAGCGGCAATAACACGCCGGCCAGTTTATCCGAACCGGTGCTCACGGGACTGCTGCGGGAAACGCTGGGGTACGACGGGGTCATCATCACCGACGCGCTGGATATGGGCGCCATCGTTCAGAACTACGGCACAGAACAGGCGTGTGTGCAGGCACTCAAAGCCGGCGCTGACATGCTTCTCATGCCCGCCGACCCGCAAGCCGGATTCAACGCAGTGCTGGAAGCAGTGCGAAACGGTGAAATCAGCGAAGAGCGGCTGGACGCCTCGGTAGAGCGCATCCTCGAAACAAAAGAAAAATACGGCCTGTTTAAACCGCCCGCACTGACCGACCCTTCCGTCCTCGGGTGTGAAGAACATCAGGCAGTTGTACAGGATATAAGAAAGCAGGCGGAAAACCGCTGAAAGGAGGGGCATATGCCCGGAATATACATTCACATACCGTTCTGCGCGGTCAAATGCCCTTACTGCGATTTTTACTCGCTTCCTGCGCGGCCCGCGCGGATGGACGCTTACCTCGCCGCGCTGTTGTCCGAAATCAGCACGGCGCCGGACGGACTCACCGCCGACACGGTCTATTTCGGCGGGGGCACACCGGTGTTGTTTGGGGAAAAGCGGCTCGCCGCCGTATTGGCCGCGCTGGAACGCAAGTTTTCATTTTCCAGCAGCTGCGAAATCACGCTGGAAGCAAACCCGTTTACTCTTCCTCTTTCCCTCTACCGAAAGCTTTATGAGGCGGGCTTCAACCGCATCTCGTTCGGGATGCAGTCTGCCGTTCCGGAGGAACTGCGGGCACTCGGGCGGCTCCAGGGCCCCGAACAGATGGAACGGGCGGTGGAATCGGCCCGGCAGGCGGGGTTTTCAAACCTTTCTGCTGACCTGATGCTGGGCATCCCGCACCAGAACATGGAGAGCCTGCAAACCAGCATCCGGTTCATCGAAACATTGGAATTACAGCACCTGTCCGCCTATCTGCTCAAAATCGAAGAGGGGACCGCGTTCGCGTGCTCAAAGCCTGACTGCCCGGATGAGGACGCCGTCTGCGACCTCTACCTTTCCGCGGTGGAACAGTTGGAATCGCTAGGACTTCATCAGTATGAAATCTCCAACTTTGCCAAACCCGGCTTTGAAAGCCGCCACAATCTCAAATACTGGCGGCGGGAAGAATATTTGGGCTTCGGCCCGGCGGCGCACTCATTTTATAAAGGGGTGCGTACTGCCCATCCGCGGGATTTAGACGGATATATCCGCACCGGGGGACAGGACCGGTTTGTCACCGACCCGGGTGATTCTCCGGCCGCCGAGGAACTGATGCTCCGGCTCCGGCTGCGGGAAGGCGCGGATGTATCCGCCATCGCGCCTGAACAGGCAGAAGCGGTTTTCCGCCGAGCGGCGCCTCTTCAAAAAGCGGGGCTGCTCACACAGCAGGGCGGGCGGATCGCTTTAACGCCCAAAGGCTTCTTGGTCTCCAACGCCATCATCGCCGAACTCACCCTGCCGCTCGACCGGGGATGAACCGCCCGGCGTACCAACTGTCGCACAGCGGTAATTATCGGGGGCGGCGCGGACCGCTTAGCGGACTGCCTTTTTCCGCTTCTGCCGGAAAAGGCCGCCGGTTTAAAACAAAACGCGAAGCTCTTTTGACCGGCCGCCTGTCAAATTCCCGCTCTGGTCCGCGCAACAACAACCATAAACCGGCGCGCGCCGCCGAACGTTCCGGATTTCGCAAACCGTTTAGCGGGGCATTTTCATCTGCTCACCCGCCGCAAAGGAGGAACTTCCATGCCGGACCATACCACTTTGAACACCCATCCCGAAATCAGACAGCTGCTGGATGATTTCAAACAGCTGCTTTTAAACACACTTAACAGCGAACTGCGCGGGCTTTACCTTTACGGTTCGCTGGTCTGGGGGGATTTTGAGCCCGACCGCAGTGACATCGACCTCTGCGCGGTGACAGCGCACCCGGTCGACGAAGCGCGGCTTGCCGCCCTCAAAGCCATGCACAACACCTTTGCCCACGCATATCCCGCGTGGGACGACCGCATCGAGGTGCAGTACGTCTCCCCGGAAAGCCTGCGCTGTTTCCGGGAACAGGAAACGGTGATGGCAAACATCAGCCCCGGGGAACCGCTTCATCTCATACCCTGCAACATCGACTGGCTGACCAACTGGTATTTCGTACAGGATTACGGTATCACCCTGTACGGTCCGGCGCCTGAAACCTTCATCCCGCCCATTGCAAAGCGGGAATTTGTAGAGGCGGCGCGGGCGCACGCCTTTTACTGGAAAGAGCACGCCGGGCAGGCGGCGGATTCCATCTCTTACCAGGGATATGCCATACTCACCCTCTGCCGCGCCTGCTACACCTGCCTGACCGGGGAGCAGATCTCCAAACGGAAAGCGGCGCAGTGGGCGAAAAACCGGTTTCCGGAACACCGCGCGCTGATTGCTCAGGCGGAGGAATGGACCCGCCCGGGCGATCCTGCGGACGATCCCGCCCGGCAGTTTGAACGCACCCGGGCATTCATCGGCTTCGCCTGCGACTGGATCACCCAAAACGGCGTGTTTTAAGCCAGTGTGCACCATATAAAACACCATATACAAGACGAAAAAGATATAAAATAACAGCCGGGGTATGAAATCATTCATACCCCGGCTGTTGTCTTTTCATAACAATGGCCAATGGCCTTTGAAACACTGCTTAATCGGAAGAAGGAAGAACACCCATAAAAAGCGTCCCTCATCCGCCATTTCTCCTCCCGGAAATCCAAGGGAAAACACCGTGTTTCTCAACAATCACACAAACGAGTGATCATGCCCTGCCGGCTGGGCTTCCAGCCGCTTTTGCTCATGTTCCGCTGCTTTTTCCACAATAAAATCACAAAGCACCCTGGTAGAATCCGGATGTGCGAAATCCTTCATATTCTCCGCCATCTTTTCGCGGAGAGGATCGTTGCCCAATACATCACTTACCGCCTGATGGATGGGATAGGTCTTGGAAACCGCCAGCGCCAAACCGTGCTCGACCATAAAGTCCGCGTTCCGGTCCTCCATGCCGGGAATAGCGTTCGCAAGGATCATCGGCAGGCCTTTTGCAAGCCCTTCGGACATGGAGATCCCGCCCGGTTTGGTGATCATCGCATCCGCCGCGTCCATCATCAGCGGAATATTATAAGAAAAGCCGTAAATATCAAAGCGTTTCTGGAACTGAAGCTTTTTGAGCTTGGTGCGCATCCGCACATTGCCGCCGCAGACCACCATGGCCTGAAAATCCAGCGGAAGCTCATCCAGCTTCTGTATGGTTTTGTCCATATTTCCGTAACCCATGCTCCCGCCCATGACCAGAAGCGTTTTTTTGTTCGGGTCAAGGCAAAGGCACTCGCGGGCGTATGCTTTATCCTCCCGATGGTTAAACTTCGGGCTGATGGGAATGCCGGTCGGAAGGATGCGCTCTTTCGGGATTTTTTTCAGCAAAAGCTGACCGTTTAACGCATTGGAAGCCGTGACCATGTAATCCAGGTAGTCATTGCCCTGCCAGTGTGCCTGTACGGTAAAATCGGTATCCACCCCCATAAGCACCGCATCCGTCCAGCCTTTTCCTTTTATAATATCCATAATATGAACGCAGTAAACCTGTGTGCAGATGACAAGATCCGGCTGGTACTTATCCAAATATTTTTTGAGCGCCTTTGCCATCGGCACGTTTTTCGCGCGCGCGAGCGGATGCTCGTTGAGCGGCTTGTAGGTTTTTTCCATCATGTCATAATATTTTTCGCCGATCACCCTTGTGTGCTTGACCGATTGAATCGACATAATATATCCGCCCTGCACGATCTTCTGAAGCACCGGGCTGAAATAACGGTACATATCCAGCACGCGGCAGTCTACCCCGCGCTGTTTAAGCTCTGCTTCAATGGAACGAGCAACTGCGTTATGCCCTTGCCCAATCGTCGCTGTAATGATCAACACTCTCAAGCGATTACCCCCAGAACCTTCCAAATCGATCTTTCAAACAAAACGCTGAAAGATTTTTTCTTTAGCGTATCACAAACCAAGGGGGTTTTCAACAACAAACCGTAACCATTTGCCCGAAAGCACGCGGTCACGCCTGTTGAGTGCTTGTTCCAGCCGGGATCGGCAGGGCGGGCGGCTGTGTTTCGGAAAGCCTGCCGTCATGCATCCGCAGGATCCGGCCGGCGCACGCTGCTACCTGCTGATCGTGCGTGATGAGCAAAATGGTCTTTCCTTCCGCATGCAGTTCACGCAGCATTGCCATAATCTCTTTTCCGGAACGGCTGTCCAGATTGCCGGTCGGCTCATCGGCTAAAAGGATCGGCGGGCGGGCGGCGATTGCCCGGGCAATGGCCACCCGCTGCTGCTGCCCGCCGGACATCTGGTTGGGCAGGTGAGCCATCCGGTGGGAAAGCCCCACCTGTTCCAGAGCGGCGACCGCCAGCTCCCGGCGGGCAGCGCGCGGCATCCCCCGGTAGATAAGCGGCAGTTCCACATTTTCCAGTGCCGTAAGGCCCGGGATTAAATGAAACCCTTGAAACACGAACCCGATTTTCTTGTTGCGAATTTCCGACAGCTCCCGCTCGCTCAGTCTGGAAACATCACAGCCGTCCAGCGCGTAGTACCCGCTGGTCGGTGTGTCCAAACAGCCGATGATGTTCATCAGGGTGGATTTTCCCGAACCGCTCGCTCCCACAATGGCGGTAAATTCGCCTGTGCGCACAGAAAAGTTCACCCCATCCAGCGCGTTCACACGCACGCCGCCCCGCGAATATTCCTTCCGGATTCGTTTCATAATGATTAGCTCTTCCATTTTCTTCTCCGCCTTTGCTGTTTCGTTGATTTTAGTATGCGCGCCGTTTGCTGTTCCATCCGCACAAAAACAAACGAAACCCTTTTCAAAAAGCTTACAAAAATCCTTCTGTTCAATCAGTAAAACTGTGCTATAATGGGAGCGGAATGCGTCAAACGTGTTCCAGAAAGGGGGGACATTATATGTCCGTCACACTCAGCGTAGAAGCCCTGAGCAAAAAATATGCAAAAATACAGGGCGCAAAAGACATTTCCTTTCAGGTGGAACAGGGTGAGGTCTTCGCTCTGATCGGCCCGAACGGAGCCGGAAAAACCACTACCATCCGCATGATCGCGACTCTGCTTACCCCAACCGAAGGCGACGCCACCGTAAACGGATTCAGCGTGGTCAAACAGCCGGCCAAGGTTCGGGAGTGCATCACCTACCTGCCGGACGAAGCAGGCGCTTATAAAAATATGACCGGGCTGGGCTACCTCAAATTTATGGCGGCGCTGTTTGATTCCAACCGGGAAAAGCAGAAAGAGTATGTGACCCGCGCGGTGGAGATCGCGGCGCTCGGCGACCGTTTGAACGACCGAATCGCCAGCTACTCCCGCGGAATGATCCGCAAGCTTCTGCTGGCGCGCGCCGTTATGACCCGCCCCGCGCTCGCCATGCTGGATGAGCCCACCTCCGGGCTGGATATTTTAAACGCGCTGGAGATCCGGCGGATGATCCGCAAGCTGGCGGATGAAGAGGGAATGAGCTTTCTCATTTCCAGCCACAACATGCTGGAGATCGAATCTGTTTCCGACCGGGTGGGCGTCATCAACAAAGGGCAGCTGCTCATTACCGGAAAACCGCAGGAACTCAAGGAGCATTACGGCGCGGACAATCTGGAAGAGGTTTTCGAAAGGGCGGTGGAGCAGGCATGAAATTTTTCACCCTTCTGAAAAAAGAGCTGCGTGAGATGCTTAACCTCACAACCATCATCGGTGTGGTCGCCGCACTCGCTGTTTTTCTTCTGTTGGGACAGATCATGGGAAGCGCGACTTCTTCGGATCAGGATACAGTAGGAACAGTTCATCTCATCGACGAAGACGGCACGGCGCTTTCACAATATTGTGCCGACATTCTGACGCAGAGCGGATTTGAAGTGTTGACCGATACACCCGACACCGCCGAAAGCGGGGAACTGCAGTATCGCCCGCAGGGAAATTACGACCTGCTGGTTATCCCGAAGGGATTTGAACAAACCATCCAAAGCGGCCAGCGCGCACAGATCGGGATTTACGCAAAGCTGAATTCCCTTTCCATGTCCGGCGTATTTTCCTCTTCCGCTTCTGAAACCGCCGCGCAGGTGATTTCCGAAGCAATTTCCACCCAGCTGATTTCGCAAAACATAAACAGTGACACCCAGACCGACCCGGCGTTTCTGAAAAATCCGGTCGGGGTAACCAATACCACCTTTATCGGCGACCGTTCCAGCAATGTAAATGCCGCGGCGCTCATTGGTTTTGCGATGAATCAGACCATGTTTGTTCCGCTGGTGGCGTTCATTTTAGTTGTTTTCGCTTCTCAGATGATCGCTTCCGCCATCGCGACCGAAAAAGGGGATAAGACCCTTGAGACCCTGCTGTGCACGCCGGTTTCCCGGCTTTCGGTACTGGCAGCGAAGATGTGCTCAGCCGGGCTGGTCTCGCTGATTATGGCGGCTGTCTATATGGTGGGATTTTCCAGTTATATGGGCGGACTGACCGGAGGGCTTTCAGGAGAAGCCAGCCAGTCGCTGAATGAAGCGCTCAGCGAGCTCGGCGTGGCCATGGGCCCTGTGGATTTCCTGTTCGTCGGCCTGCAGCTGTTTTTGACCATCCTCATTGCGCTTGCCATCAGCTTGATTCTGGGTGCGCTGTCAAACGATGTGAAAAGCGCGCAGACCGCCATCGCCCCGCTGATGATCGCGCTGGTCATTCCATATGTCATCACCATGTTCGCGGATGTAAACAGCCTTTCTCTTCCGCTCAGACTGATTTTATACATCATTCCGTTCACCCATACCTTCCTAGCAAGCGGAAATATGATTTTTGACAACTTCCCGCTCTACTTCGGCGGGCTCGCCTATCAGATCGTTTTCCTTGCGGTGATGATGTTCTTTGCGGTCAAACTCTTTTCCGGTGACCGCATCTTCACCATCCGTTTGAACTTCGGGGCGAAAAAACGCCGAAAAGGCGAAGCCTCCGCGGAGTAAAACAAGGTATGCACCCGGCTGCTCACCACGGCCGTAACCATAAGCCGTCCGTTTTCGGGCGGGAAATCAGGAGGATGTTATGAAACGCACGGTTCTCATTACCGGAGGCGCGCGCGGCATCGGCGCCGCAGCCGTCCGGCGGTTCGCCCAGGCGGGCGACCGGGTGGCGTTCTGCTACCGCACCAGCGCGGAAGACGCACGGACGTTAGAAGAGGAACTCTCTTCCGCCGGGTACCCCGTTTTTGCCGTACAGGGGGATGTTTCCAATTCTGACGACGTTGCCCGCATCTTCCGGGAGACCGAACAGCGGTTCGGCCCGGTGGATGTGTTAATCAACAACGCCGGCATCGCCCAGCAGAAGGTGTTCGCAGACATTACCGAATCCGACTGGGACAGGATGTTCGACGTCAACATAAAAGGGATGTACCTCTGCTGCAAAGCCGCACTTTCCGGCTTCCTGCAAAAACAGAGCGGCTGCATTTTGAACCTTTCCTCCATGTGGGGGGTGACCGGCGCTTCCTGCGAAGTGCATTATTCCGCTTCCAAGGCGGCGGTCATCGGGTTTACCAAAGCACTCGCCAAAGAACTGGGCCCTTCCCATGTGCGGGTCAACTGCGTTGCGCCGGGCGTGATTAATACCCCCATGAACGCCGCACTCACTCCGGAGACCATCGAGGCGTTAAAAGAAGAGACCCCGCTCGGCTGCATTGGCACACCGGGGCAGGTGGCAGAACTGCTTTACTTTCTTGCGGGAGAAGGTGCCTCGTTCATCACCGGGCAGGTCGTTCAGGTTGACGGAGGATTTGTCATCTGATTTTGCCTGACCGCGGGAACAATGAATATATCTCTGTTAAAAGGCTCTTCGGCACATAAGTGCCGAAGAGCCTTTTGCAACGGGCAAATGTTCACGCCGCCCTGTATGACACCCCGCAAAGCAAAGACCGGCGCTCTTTGGAGATGCTTTTCTTCCAAACAACGCCGGTCTTGTTCTGCTTTTCTGAAACGCGCGGGTTTTCAACCATGCGCGTGAAGTTTGTGGAAAAGCCGGCCGAAACCCACCGTCACAAACCCACCTACCGCGCTTTTTTCTTTTTGGATTTTTTCAAATCCTCCGCCAGCCCTTCCTTGCAAAGTTCTTTGAAACGGGCGCGCACATCCGTTTCCCGGGGAACACCGGCGGCATTTTTCGGGTCTTCTGTGTAAAGGGTGCGGGAAACGACCATCGTATCCGGTTTCAAAAACTCCTTGTCCAGATAATCATAATAGGTACCGGGGGTGATGATGCCGTTAATCTTCAGAATACCGGTCCCCGCGGGGCGAAGGATGGCATCCACCAGCTGAACGCAGTTGGTCGACAAAACAAAATAGGACTTGAACTTTCCGGAACGGAATTTATAAAACTCCCCGTCGGCATAATGGTAAAGCATGCTGGCGTAATCGGAGTAATATTCCAGCGGTTTTTCCTTCTTCGCCTCCCGGTCCAGCTGCAAAGGCGGCTTCCAGCGGTAAAGCGGGGCGGTAAGCTGTTCCACCCGTTCATGGACCGCTTTTTTCTGTTCCTCATCCAGCCGAAGCCCGAACCCGAACAGCGTTTTGCGGCTGTACTGGGTGACGAATGGAATATATTTTTCCTTGGGCGCGTAAAACAGCACACCGTCACCGGTGCCTTCAAACAGCTTTCGAGAAAATTCATCGTAATTGCCGTAGGAGATGACATGCCCCTCAAAATAAAGGTCGCAGTGACCCATCGCCCCGGAACCGTCTTCCGTAACATGGATAAACACTTCCAAATCGGGCGGGGAAGAAAGCGCTTCTTCCTTATACTGAGTGATGGGCTTTCCGGGCAGAGGCTCATCCGCTTCTTCAAAATAACGATTGATGCGCATCAGCACCCGGTGCGGCACCAGCATGATGACAAAGACCGGCAAAGAGATGCGCACTCTTCTTCGGAATTTACGGCGCAGTTTTTCCGGGAGCATGGAACGCACAAAGTCAATTAGGTAAAAGCTGCCCAGCAGAATGCCGTACACCCCGATGATGATGAGGATAGAATCCACCGAAAACAACGGCGTAAACAAAAGCAGAATGCCAAACGTGAGGAAAAACAGGCAGTCAAACAGGTCCGCGATACGGCCTTTCACCCTGTTTTTCATAAACAAAATGAAATTGACGAGCTTAGCCGCCCCGTTGACCAAAACATACAGCGCGAACAGGATGCCGAACAGGGTGACCTGAAAGTCCGGCAGAAACAGCATGGCGCTGCCGATCAAGATCGAACCGATGGCACCCCAAAGGGTATTGCGTTTTCCGCCCAGTTCTTTTCGCCGCAGAAGAAGCATGACGAGAATGGCCAGGCCGTTGATGATCGCGAGAATACCGGTTAAATACAGCGCAAGGCGCAAAAAGCTGGTTTTCCAGCACAAAATAATGATTCCAAGCGCCAGCAGGATCAGACCCGGAACCAGCTGGTCCAAAACCGGAGTAAATTTTTTACGCATAAACTCTTCCTTTTCCATCCATAAACCCAAGGCGGACCGAAGCGCCCGCCGTACCGTTTCCAAATAACGGTTTAATGTAAGTATACCACAAAATCCCGCCGGAAAAAACAAAAAGGACGCTTCCCGGCAGGTGATTGCTTTATCATCCGTGTTTGGGATTACATAAAAAAGAAAAAGCCCAAAAAGGGCTTTTTCTCAAACGCATACCGGGCTATACGGCGGGCTGTTCTTCGGCGCTTTGTTTGATGACCGAAGCGTTCCGCCAGATGGGGGTGCGCAGTACGATGACATGCACCAGAATGGACACCACAGTCGCGATCGGCGCGGCAAGGCCAATGCCGTACAGAGAATCCGGCATCAGCTGGCTGAACAGAAACGCCAGCGGCACCCGGATGCCCAGCGTGGTAGCAATGCCGGTGATCATCGTGTAGCGGGTACAGCCGCAGCCGTTGAAAAAGCCGCTGAAACAGAACGCAAAGGCGACTAACAAGAAATCAAAGCTGAAGGTGCGCAGATATTCCGCGCCCGCGACGGTGACCTGCGGGTCAAACTGGAAGAGGGTCATTACGCTCTGGGGTGACAGCTGTGCCCACGCAAAAAAGACAAGCGAGCAGGCGAAGGAAAGCAGCATGCTCATATACAGAGTCTTTTTCGCGCGTTCCGGCTGATTTGCGCCGATGTTCTGCGCCGCCAATGCGGAAATCGCGCCGGAAAACGCGGTGGGCGGAAGCATGGCGAACGCGTCGAACCGACTGCATACGCCGACCGCCGCAGACGCGACTACGCCCATGGAATTGACAATTGCGGTGATGAACATGAAAGAGATGTGTACGGTGGTATCCTGCAAGGAAACCGGGATACCGATTTTAATAAGGCTCAGCGCCTTATCTTTATGCAGATGAAAGCTCTTCCGTTTGAAATCGAAAATAAAGTTGTTGCGCTTTAAATAAATGATGGCGATGACAAAGCTTAAGCCCTGCGAAATAATCGTGGCAAGCGCCGCGCCGCCCGCTCCCATGCCGAGCAGGCCGACCGCCGCCAGGTCAAGCAAAATGTTGCAGACACAGGAGATGGCGATGAAGATGAGCGGGTGCCGGGAATCCCCCAAACCGCGGAGGATGGCGCTGACCGCATTGTACCCAATGACGAACACCGTGCCTGCGCTTGCGATGAGCACATAGTCAAGCGCCGGACCAAACGCCTCTTTCGGCGTCTGCATGAGCATGAGCAGCGGAGAAGCACACGCCAGCATGACCACCGTCATCACCACGGAAATGATTCCGAACAGGGAAAACATGGTGCTGATGGTGTCTGCCGCTTGATCGATTCGTTTTGCGCCGACATACTGCGCGATGAGAATGGTCCCGCCCATGGTGAGGCCGGAAATGAGGCTCAAAATGATCTGCATGATCTGAGCGCCGGTGGAAACAGCGGAAACCGATTCCGAACTGCAAAACCACCCCACAACAAGCAGATCGACCGCGCCGTACAGCGCCTGTAAAAAGTTTGCGGCAAGGTAAGGCGCCGCAAACCGCACGAGCGTTTTTGTAATGCTTCCCTCTGTTAAGCGTCTGACCGTCTGATCCAAAAAAATTCCCCTTTCTTTTGCCATTTGATGGCCGGAAAGTTTTCCATTTACCAAAAAACCGGATAAAAAAGCTGGTATACCAGCCCTCTTATCCGGTAAAACTACCTCCGAGAACAATAAAATTGTATCATACCAAAATTTACAGTGTCAACCGAAAATGAACCCCGCGTGCGCCAAACTTCAAACCGCAAAGTTGTGCAGATTGCTGTGCTGTTCGCGCGAAAACAGCAAGGCATGAGCAACGGCAGGAAAGCCGACTCAAAGCAAACCGCCGGCAACTATTTGACGTTCATCATCCGCATTTAAAAAAAGAAAAAATATTTTTGAAAAAAGTATTGACAAATCGATTTATGTGCTTTATAATTAACAAGCACTGTATGGCGGTATAGCTCAGTTGGCTAGAGCATTCGGTTCATACCCGAAGTGTCACCGGTTCGAATCCAGTTACCGCTACCAACCACGCATCGGAGAAGACATGGCAACACTCGGCCAAAGCGCGCAATCCCCTTTGTGTGGACCACGGCCCGTTGGTCAAGCGGTTAAGACACGGCCCTTTCACGGCTGTAACACGAGTTCGATTCTCGTACGGGTCACCAAGCAAAACAGGTTCAGGAATTTCCTGAACCTGTTTTTTTATTTTTCTCCCCTTTGTTTTTCCCGGATTTGGCAGACCGTTTTCTGCGGGCGGAACAGCGTCCCTTTCACAACAGACAGCACATGGCAGGCAGATGTACATGTCATGCGCTGTTTTATTTTTTAATCCGCAACGCGTTGTTTATTTGTTCTGCTTGAGGAGCTGCGCCAGCACAGCAAAGGGAAACAGCAGTATGGAAAAAAAGCCGAACCAGCAGCAACTTCTGTCCTTTTTCATATCATCTCCATCCTTTCTAAATATAATTTACGGATTTTTATACCCCATTGGCTTTCGCTCTGTCGTTTTCATGAGGGGGATATCCGACCGGATCCGGGACAAATGCCGCAGACAGCAAGCATCCCCGCTGCCGTCCCGGTGCAGGAAAGATTCTCCCCCAACGCCCTGCGGCAATACCGGTCAAACAGCAGATAAAGCGCAAGATAGATGGCCAAAACGATCACGAGCACGACGCCTACCATAGAACACACCGCCCAAACAGATTCTGCGTTTTCAAGGGTTTAACGGGTCCTGCAAAACAGCACCCTGCGCTCTCTACGGCAGGCAAGCGCTGTAAAAAACCGTCTCATTCCGGGGATTCGTAAAACGGGTCTTCCAGCGGGCGAAAGGTATCCCACTGGACCAAAACAGGAAAATTATCCCACCGCAGGCCGATATACCGTATGTACCCGTCCGCCTCCTGAAAGGTGACCTTCCAGCCGAAATACTTCACATATTCGACCCCCGTACAGCTGAGCGGAAGATGCTCTGGATGATGGGTCAGCACATACACCCATGCGGCGTGAACCGCCAGCGGCTTCTGGAGCAATCCGGTGAAACCAAGCGTCAGCAGAACCAAAAACGCAATCCCGACCGACAACAGAAATACCCTCGCATTTGTCCATTTGAAAGCAACCTTTTTCATCGCTCTGCTCCTTTCTCTTTCCAAGAAAGCAACGAAATAACCGGCATCTGCTACTCATCCGTAAACGGAAACGCTTTACGAACTTAAATATACTGAATTTTTGGAGGATGATGCACCTGATTCTACCAATATTTTCTTTGAACATGGCAAACCCGCTCAGTTCTCCTGTGGCAGGATGGATTGAAGAAGCCGAATATACTCCTCCAGCTGCCGCAGTCCGTACGGGGTAATCTCATAGACCGAGCGGGGCCGCCTCCCCAGAACAGTCTTCTCCGAACGGATGTACCCCCACTCCTCCAGCCGGGAAAGCTGCACGCTGATGTTGCCGTCGGTCCCCTGCACCGCCTGCTTAAGCTCGCCAAACGACCGTTTTCCGCCCACGAGCGCGCACACCAGTTTGAGCCGCAGGGGAAGGGTGAGCGCGTCCGGAATGTTAGAAATGTCCATGTTCCGAAGCCGCCGTCCTTTCTCTGCGGATGTTCCGCATGGTCAGCGCCCCGACGATCAGATAACCAATGGGGACAACCAGCGCGGCAAACAGGCTGTAAGCGGAAAAGCTCACATAAAATCCTTCTGTATGACGCCATTCCAGCTGAAGCAGGGCGAAGCCGTCAAGCACAGCCAATAAGCCATAAACAAAGACCGCAAGCAGCCCGATCACTGCGATCCACCCGTGACGGAGCAAAAAAGCACAAACGACTGTGCATAGGCAGAAGAAGAGCACGGCGGCGGTCATCTGCATGGCACTCAGCTGCTGAAACGCCAACGCTCGCCCATCCGTCGGGAGCAGAAACGCCACACCACGCAGCACCGCCCCAAGCACCGGAACGGCAACGGCCGGGATCCCCCAAAAGCAAAGACAGCTCAAATAGTATTTGTTCGCCGTCCGCCGCTCCCGCAGAAATACGGCAAGGAAACCGGCCATGACCACAACGGGGAGCACCACCGCCCCAAGCGTACTCAACAGCTGTCCCGGAAACACAAAAGCTCCATCCAATAAAAACAGGCTTCCGAAATGGCTGCACAATCCCGCGAACAGCCCGGCTGCCCCGTAGATCACCCAGAAAAACGGAAGGCCGGTGTGGTCGGTCTTCGCCTGCGCGACCGTCTGCCGGATCAACTCAAAATCCGCCGTGGCTTTTTCCTGAAACCCTGTCATGTTACTCTCCTCCTTCCACAAAGCAAAACAACATTCTTACAAGGTCATTATAGCGCGAGGGTATCCAAATATGTGAACAAATTGTAAATTACTTTATATAATAAAGTAATTTTTCCGTTTAACAACCAGCTTGGTGTTATAAAGCTGCCTCTTGCCGCAATCCTGCCATTTTTCGCCGGAATCGTTATAGTCGGAGCAGGCGGCAGGCTTTAGACTTAAATGGGTAAACTTTGTTCATCCGCGCGGACGGAGCACCCTTTTGATACGGGGGCCAAAATAATCCGTCCGCCGCAAAAAAGAGGTTTTTTAAATGGATACATTTCTGGGTTACCGCCGGCCGGACGGCAGGGTCGGGGTAAGAAACCATGTGCTCATCCTGCCCGCGAGCATGTGCGCGTCCGACGTGACCCGCATGGTCGCCGCGCAGGTGAAAAACGCCGTCACCTTCAACAACCAGCTTGGATGTTCACAGGTGCACAAGGACATGCAGTATATCATGGACGTCATGGCAGGGTATGCGGCAAACCCCAATGTTTACGGGACGGTCATCGTCTCGCTGGGGTGCGAAAACTGCCAGATGGACCTGGTGGAAGCGGCCATCCGGGCGCGTACCAACAAACCGCTGGAAAAGTTCATCATCCAGGAAGAGGGAGGCACCATCCGCACAGTAGAAAAGGCCACCCGTGCCGCCATGAAAATGGTTCAGCAGGCGAGCCTGCTCAAGCGGGAGCCCTGCCCAGTCTCGGAGCTGATTATCGGAACCGAATGCGGCGGCTCCGACCCGACCTCCGGCCTTGCGGCGAACGTGCTGGTGGGCGAGATGTCCGACCGGCTGGTCGCCATGGGGGCAAGCTCTATTTTAAGCGAGACGACCGAATTCATCGGCGCGGAGCACATCCTTGCCGCGCGGGCGAAAAACGAAACGGTCAAAAACCGCATTTATGAGATCGTCAAACGGTATGAAGACAGCATCAAGCTGGTGGGGACTGACATCCGCGACGGGAACCCTTCACCGGGCAACAAGGCGGGCGGCATCACCACGCTGGAAGAAAAATCGCTCGGGTGCATCCACAAAGGCGGTCACAGCATCATCAACGAGGTGCTGGAATACGCCGAGCGCCCGCACGAAAAGGGCCTTGTCATCATGGACACTCCCGGCAACGACATGTCTTCCATTGCGGGGATGATCGCAGGCGGCGCGCAGATCATCGCCTTCACCTCCGGACGGGGAGCGCCGACCGGCCACCCCATCGCACCGGTCATCAAGATCACCGGCAACCGGGAAACCTACCGGATGATGGAAGACAACACCGACATTGACGCGAGCGGCATCATCTACGAGCCGGGCTCCCTTCCGAAGCTGGGGGACCACATCATGAACGAGGTGTTCGAGGTCGCCGAAGGAAAACTCACCAAGGCAGAGATTTTAAACTTTATGGAAACCGCCGTTGTGCGGCTGTGCAATTTTGTATGATGGAGGCAGACCCATGAAAGTGGTAACCGATTTAATTTGCGACACCCCTCTCCCGCGGATGGCAAAGGTGCGCCAGAGCTTTGACCGCACCTGCATTCCGGCGGAACGGGTGCGGGAAACGGTGCTTGCCGAACTGGGGCGGGATGCCATCGCCTCCCGGGTGAAGCCGGGCATGACCGTTGCGGTCACCTGCGGCAGCCGCGGCATCCATCACGTTGCCGTGATGGCGAAAGCGATCGTCGACTTTTTGAAAGAAAAGGGCGCCAAACCGTTCATCACCGCGGCGATGGGCAGCCATGGCGGCGCGACCGCCGAAGGTCAGCTGCAAATCCTCACCGACTACGGCATCACCGAAGCAGCGATGGGCTGCCCGGTGAAATCCTCCATGGAAGTGGTGGAGATCGCCCGCACGCCTGCCGGTCTGCCGGTGATGATGGACAAAAACGCCGCGGAGGCGGACGGGGTGCTGCTGTTCAACCGCATCAAGCCGCACACCTCCTTCCGCGGGGTGTACGAGAGCGGCCTCATGAAGATGATGGCCATCGGCCTGGGCAAACAGGCGGGCGCGGAGGCGATCCACGGGCAGAGCCCCGCCGTTATGAAAGACCTCGTCCCACTCTACGGCAAAGCCATGCTGGAACACAAAAACATCCTGGGCGGGATTGCCGTGGTGGAAAACGCCTACGATGAACCGTACATCATCCGCGGTCTGACAGCAGAGGAAATCATCACCGAAGAACCAAAACTCAAAGAAGTGAGCTACCACACCATCGCCCGGCTGCTGTTCGACCGCTGCGACGTGCTGGTGGTCGACCGGATCGGCAAAAACATCAGCGGAGACGGGATGGACCCGAACGTCACCGGTCGGTTCTGCACCGAATACGCTTCCGGCGGCATTGAGGCCGAACGGGTCGTGGCGCTGGGACTGACACGGGAGACCCACGGCAACGCGCAGGGCTGCGGCCTTGCCGACGTGACCACCCGGCGGCTGTTTGACGAAATGAAGATGGAGATGACCTACCCTACCGCCGTGACCAACACCTTTCTCAACCTGATGAAAATCCCCATGGTGATGGACAACGACCGGGAAGCCATCCAGCTCGCAGTCAAGAGCTGCCACGGCATCGGCCCGGAGGGCCCGCGCATCATCCGCATCCCCAATACGGCGGAAATCGAGGAGATCGAAGTTTCCGAAGCCATGCTCGCAGAGGTGAGCCAAAACCCGGCGCTCACACAGGTATCCGACTTGTATGAGCTGCCATTTAACGATATGGGGAACCTCTGGTGACCCGCATCCTTTTCAAATGAGGTGATTTTATGGCAAACGCCATTCTGGTCGCTCCCGCCGACAATGTCGCCGTGGCGGTGGAGCCGGCCGCAAAAGGAGAGACCCTTTTGGTCAACACCGGGGAACGCACCTTTGCCGTCACGGCGGCGGACGATATCCCCATCTACCACAAATTCGCACTGACCGACCTTGAAAAAGGCAGTTCGGTCATCAAATATGGGGAGGAGATCGGCGTAGCGACAGCGGACATCCCCAAAGGGGCGCATGTGCACACCCACAATGTGAACAGCCGCTCCCTGTTATAAACAAAACGGAAAGGAAGAAAAACGATGGTTCGTTTCGGAATCATGGGCGCAGGCAACATCGCCCACTACTTTGCCAAAGCCGTAGCCGATGTGGAAGGCGCGGAGCTCACTGCGGTTGCCAGCAAAAGCGCAGAACGGGCGGAGGCATTCGCAAAAGAGGAAAACATCCCGCATTTTTACGGGGATTATGAAGAGATGCTCCGCTCCGGCAACGTGGACGCGGTCTACATTGCCACCACCATGAACTACCACTATGAAAACATCCTGCAATGCCTCAACGCGGGCAAGCATGTCCTCTGCGAAAAATGCATGGTGCTGACCCACAAGCAGGCCGAAGAGGTGTTCGCGCTCGCCAAACAGAAAGGCCTTTTTGTCATGGAGGCCATGTGGGTGCGGTTCCTGCCGAAAACACAAAAGGTGTTGGAATGGGTGAAAAGCGGGCGCATCGGCAAACTTAAGATGGCGCAGGCGACTTTGGGGTTCCGCGCTGAGCTCGACCCGCATTCCCGCATGTACGACCTGTCTCTTATACA
>USBI01000030.1 GCA_900552945.1 uncultured Oscillospiraceae bacterium | reverse complement strand
AGTTCTTGCCCGGTTTTTGACGGATCCGAAACCAAATACGGAAAGTACTCAAACTCTGCGCAAGCGGAAATCGCACCGTGTGCATCCAATTCACCGCAGAGCAGTTTCAAAAAGGTGGTCTTTCCCCTTCCATTGCGCCCGATCAGCCCGAGCTTCCAGCTTGTATCCAACGTAAGAGTCACCTGTTCAAAAACCGGGTCAAAACTTCCTTCGTAGCAATAGGTCAACCGATTAACAGCAATTTGTGACATCTGCATTCCTCCAAACCAAAACCGCCGGCAGGAAGTCACTTCCGCCGGCGGCAATACAGCAAAGAGAACAGACAAACAAAACCAGTCCCCTAGTTTGGCATATACCGGTCAAAGCGTTTTTCTTCCTGCGGCACAAAATACAAACACAGCAAAGCTAGGCGTTACCGCCTATATGCTGTTCTTCTGTGTGCGTTTCAGAAAGAAATTGAAATCACGCTCTGACCTCCCTTGTTGTGTTGTTTTTCAGCATAGCACCGCGCCAAGCAGTTGTCAAGGGGGCGGTCACTTCAAGTCACGCCCTGCTTACGCGGCCAATCTCAACACGCAAAACAAACACAAAAACGCCGTGGCTGCCCCTGTTTCGTGCATCGAAACACCAACGCGCCTCAGCTCTGCCCTTTGTTCCGGTAGGCGCGCGGCGAAAGCCCCGTATACCGTTTAAACAGCTTTGCGTAATGGCTTTGGTCGGTAAACGAAAAACGTTCCGCGATCATTTGGACCGAATGTTTGGTGTACTGCAAAAAATACTTGGAAGCGTCCAGCTTTTTTCGGGTGACATACTGCATTGGAGTGATTCCTGCTTCCTCCCGAAAACGCCGGCAGAAATGGTATTTGCTCATATTGACCGACTGCGCCAGCTGTTCAAGTGTGATCGGTTCACAGATGTGCTCCGCAATAAAGCTATCCACCCGATTGACAAACACTTCACCGGGCAAGGTAGAAATCCCTTCCGGAACATGCATGTTCTGGCGCATGACCTCAAGAAGCAGGCTGTAAATGGTTTCGGAAACAACCAGTTCCAGATGCTCGCGGCGGTCAATGGCAGCGTCAATACAGCTGGAAAGGATTTCTTCCGCGCGGGAGGATTCAAACACAGCGGGAAGAGAAGTAAAATGTTCCAATCCGCTTCGGTAGACCGGATACCCCTTGCCATTGACATGCATCCACAAAATCCGGCAGACATTCTGCTGGTCGCTGTAATATTCATGCGGCGGCTCAAGATGCAAAAACACCCCCTGCCCTTCCCGCAGTATCAGATGCCTGCCGTACTGCCGAACATGCAGTACGCCGGACAGTACCACCATAATCAGACCGTTGTTAAAGTTTTCCCGTTTGATATGAAACGCAGAATCTTCGATTCCGCCGAATCCATCCGAGAAAAAAAGATATTCTTGCGCAAAAGCCGACGGCGGGATAAACCTGGCAAACCCTTTATACTCCTCCCAATCACGCAACACGCATGCCCCCTGTTCACAACATTTTACCTGTTTAAAAAAATCATATCCTGTTTTCGCAAACAAATCAAGATAAAAAAGCAATAATATACCGAAAAACAGCAACAAACCAAATACAAAGCGATTCCATGCGCCGGTATAATAAAACTACAAATGATTTCAAATATAAGGGGAGTGTTTTCCTTGTTAAACGATGTAAAAGTTCTGCGCGAACTGGCCGGAAAATATGCCATTGCAGCAAATGACGATGTAAACTATGAACGAAAACTCCTGCACAAGGCGGTCAACGACCTGCACATGATTCGTCCGGTCGTTTTGATTGACGAATTGCCATGGAATGAACTCAACGGCGAAGGAGAACTCACCCTTCATTGTGAAGATCCGTATCTGCGCACCATTGAACGCGAGATGCGCCAAACCCTTTACAAATGGAACCATTTCCAGGCGGATATGATCATCCAGCCGTTTTTCGGCATTGAAAAGGTGTTCCACTCCACTGGGATTGGTGTAGAGGTTGTTCAGAACACCCTTCACGCGGATGAGACCAACCACATTGTCGCACATGAATTCATCGACCAGATGGAGGATGAATCCTTCCTGGAGCGTCTGCACAACGCGGTCATCACCTATGACAAGGAAGAATCCGAAAAACGGTACGATCTGGTCGCAAACATCATCGGCGACATCATCCCGGTCAAACTGGTTGGCAACCGCTGGCTGTTCGATACCTGCTGGGACGACATTGCCGAGTGGCATGGAGTCACCAACCTGTTGATGGACCTTGCGATGCGCCCGGAATATATGCATGCGGTCGCGGCAAAACTCACCGACATTTATCTGGACAAAGTCCGTCAGTTTGAGGAACTTAACCTGTTTGAGGGCAACCCGATCACCATCCACAGCACCGCCGGATTGAGCGATGACCTTCCTTCCAAAGATTTTGACGGGGTTCATTTCAAAGCCAAAGACGTCTGGGGCCGCGGTGCGGCACAGGTGTTCGCTTCCGTTTCCCCGGCTATGCGTGAGGAATTCGACATCCAGTACATGAAAAAAGCCATGGAGCCGTTCGGCCTTGTTTACTACGGCTGCTGCGAACCGCTCCACAACATGATTGACATTGTAGAACAGATTCCGAACCTGCGGAAAATCACCGTCACCCCATGGGCAGATGTGAACGTTGCGGCGGAAAACATCGGCAAAAAGTACGTTGTTGCTCATAAACCCAGCCCGTCCAACGTAGCGATCGACCATCTGGATGAAGAGGTCGTGCGCAAAGAGCTTACCCATGCGATTGACGCCTGCTACCGCAACGGATGCTCGTTTGACATGGTGCTCAAAGACATCAGCACCGTCAACTACAACCCGCAGAACCTGGTCAAATGGGAAAAAATTGCCATGGAACTGGTGAAAAACTACAAATAATCAACTTGTTCTATATACATTTACCGCCGCGCAGATCCTGCGCGGCGGCTTGTTTTTTCGTCTGCATTCAACAGTGGCAGAGCGTTTTCCCTGCCTCGGAACCCCGGCGATAGAGCGCGCTCATCCGCCGAAACAATAGTCAAAGAACGAGCTTTGCCTTTTACCTGCCGCCTTGTGCTTTTTTCGCTTTTTTCGTATAATAAACTATATTATCTGTTAAAAGGAGATTCTTTATGGAATATATTGCAATTGCACTGTCCGCTGTTACTGTGGTTCTGGCGGTCATCCTGCTCATCCGCCAATCAAACAGCAAAAAAGATGACACAGACGAACGGTTACAGCAACAGTTTTTGAAGATGCAGGCAGACATCCAGACCGAACAGCGGGAGCTTCGGCGGGATATTGCCGACACCTTGCAGGCTTCGGTGCGCACGCTGGGCGAACTTCTGGCGCAGAACCAAAAGCAGGCGTCCGACGCTTCCCAGAACGCCATCCGCCAGTTTTCTGACGCTTCGCAAAACTCGATGAAGCAGCTGGAAGAACGCCTCAAGTCGCTGGAATCCAACAACGAACAGAAGCTGGAAGCCATGCGGGAAACCATCACCCGGCGGCTGAGCTATATTCAAACAGACAACAACGCGAAGCTGGAAAAAATCCGTGAAACGGTCGATGAAAAGCTGCAAAAAACGCTGGAAGAAAAAATGAACCAGTCGTTCGAACGGGTCAGCCGCCAGCTGGAAGAGGTGTACAAGGGCCTTGGCGAGATGCAGACCCTCGCCACCGGCGTGGGTGACCTGAAGAAGGTGCTTTCCAACGTAAAGACGCGCGGCATCATGGGCGAATTCCAGCTGGGCGCGATTTTACAGGAGATTCTTGCCCCGGAACAGTACGAAGAGAACGTTGCCACCATTCCGGGCAGCAGCAACCGGGTGGAATTTGCGGTGAAGCTGCCAGGTGAGGACGGCGCGCCGGTCTACCTGCCCATCGACTCCAAATTCCCGGGCGATGCGTACGAACAGCTTCAGGATGCTTACGACTCCGGCTCACCCGAAGCGGTCAACGCCGCGTTTGCCACCCTCTCCACCCGCATCCGTGCGTTTGCCAAAGACATCCACGACAAGTACATTGAAGAGCCTTACACCACCAATTTCGGCATCATGTTCCTTCCGTTTGAGGGGTTGTATGCCGAAGTGGTCAACCGTGGAATGGTGGAACCGCTCCAGCGGGATTACAACGTAAACGTTGCGGGGCCGAGCACCATGGCAGCTTTACTCAATTCACTCCAAATGGGCTTCAAGACCCTTGCCATCCAGAAACGGAGCAGCGAGGTTTGGAAAATCCTCGGCGCGGTCAAGTCGGAATTCGCGAAGTTCGACGAAGTGCTCGCGGCCGCACAACTCAAAATTGAACGGGTCGGCAAAGACCTGGACAAGCTGGTGGGCACCCGCACACGCGCCATCAACCGCCGCCTGCGGGAGGTGCAGTCGCTCTCCTCAGGAGAAAGCGCACAACTGCTGGAACTTGGCGCGGCGGGAGAAACAGACGAGGAATAAACGCTTTCCGCAACCGGTTCAAGTACCTGTTCCTGCTTTCAACAAAAACGGCCTGCAGAACCCTTGTGGCTCTGCCGGCCGTTTTTTGTCAGACCGCCCTATTCAAAGCGGCAACACACCCAGAACGGGACCTTTATTCAAGTGATTTAATCATCGTCATCCGACTCACCGGTCACCAGAGAAATGATAAAATAATACAGCGGAATAGTCAAAAACACCAGCCAACCGGGATGCCACCAGTTACCCAGAAAACCGAGCAGCAGGTAAACCACCGTCACCAGGACGGGATAAGGGAACGCTTTCCAAAAACGCGCTGTTTTTGGAGA
Organism: uncultured Oscillospiraceae bacterium; assembly: GCA_900552945.1. GTDB lineage: Bacteria > Bacillota > Clostridia > Oscillospirales > Ruminococcaceae > Metaruminococcus_A > Metaruminococcus_A gallistercoris. The sequence goes on along the minus strand of USBI01000030.1, from coordinate 16,308 downwards.
GACATGCCCCTTTTGTTTTCCATCATCGGCTTGAGTAGACGTTTCTGCGCTTGGCACATTCTCTGCCTCGCTGTTTTGAGCGGAAACGACTTCATCCTCCGTCGCGAGCAGACTGTCCAGACTGACGCCATAAAGGCGGGACAGTAAAATAAGATTGTCGGTATCCGGGCTGGCTTCCGCCCGCTCCCACTTGGAGACCGCCTGCCGGCTGATACCGATTTTCGCCGCCAGTTCCTCCTGCGACAAACCGTTTGCCTTCCGAAGCTGTACCAGACGATTCGCGATTTCAATATTCATAAAACGCACTTCCTTTTCTCTTTCCGATTGCATCTTCAGAATACACAAAACAAGCCGGTTGCGCCACCCATTCTGCTTTTCAAAACCGCAACCGCTGGTTGCGAACGCTCTGTAGGGTTCAAACAAAGCCTTTTATACCGGCCTTCTTCGTTTTTTAGCAAAAATTTTAGTAGATAACACCAATCACTTTTCCGTCAAGCTGCGCTTTCGCTAACCCACAAGCCAGAGCAAAAACGGCAGCCGCCGCATGGAAAACCAAACGCCATGTGACAAACTGCCGCTTTACTGTTCCTATTACGCAAGCGCCGCCAGTGTTTCTTCCAGCGTTGCCTGATTTTCTACCCGATGAATGGAAGCACCTTTGCAGGTTTTTTTCACAAAACCGGAAAGGGTCTTGCCCGGGCCGACCTCTACAAAAGTGTCTACGCCCATTTCCTGCATGGTGAGAAGGGTCTTTTCCCAGAGCACCGGAGCCATTGCCTGACGAACCAGTTTCTGCTTGATTGCCGTGGGGTCGCTTTCCACAGCGGCATCCACATTCATCACGACAGGCACCTGCGGTACTTCAAAGGTGATTGCTTCAAACTCTTTTTCCAGCACACGGGCAGCCGGCTCCATCCGTTCGGAATGGAACGGCGCGCTGGAAGCAAGCGGAATCATTTTAATTTTGCGTTCCGCGCCGATCGCTTTGAGCGCATCCAGCGCGGCAGTGTCGCCGGAAACAACGATCTGCCCAGGGCAGTTGTAGTTGGCACCTTTGACAAAACCGTCTACCTCATCACAAAGAGCGTCCACTTCATCGGCTGTTTTACCCAGCACGGCGATCATACCTCCCTGCCCAACCGGGACAGCCGCCTGCATAGCATTCGCACGGATCTGGATCAGGCGGATCGCTTCTTCAAACGGGATCACGCCCGCATAGACCAGCGCCGCATATTCACCCAGTGAAAAGCCGGCGGTGACGTCCGCTTTCACGCCGTGCGCGCGCAGAGCTTCCAGTGCGGCGACGTTTGCCGTGAGCACACAGGGCTGTGTGTTCTCAGTAAGATTTAAATCCGCCTGTTCCCCTTCAAAGCAAAGAGAAGAAATGCTTCGGCCCAAAACACGGTCCGCCGTGTCAAAAACCGCTTTGCTTTCCGGGCAGGTTTCATAAAATTCTTTCATCATGCCGGGGTACTGTGCCCCTTGTCCGGAAAATAAAAATGCGACTTTTCCCATATATGATCCTCCTTAAAACGGTCAACGGCTGCGGCGGCTCTGAAGCAGAGTCAGCCGGTATTTTAAAAAGATGCCGAGATAAACCAGCCAGTTGACCAAAAAAATATACTTCTTTTCATAGTGCTTTTTATAAAACAGCTTCATCGCATGATGAAAGTGGTAGATGATCTGCGGGGATTTTTCTTTGAGCCCGCTTTCCCCTTTCAGATGGATGATCTGCGCGCCGGCAAAATATACAACCTTTTTGCCCTGTTCTTTGACCCGGTAGCAAAGGTCGACATCCTCTCCATACATGAAAAACATCTCATCGAAGCCGCCCAGCTCATTGAAAAACAAACGCGGCATCATCAGAAAAGCACCGGAAACACAGTCGGTCTCCGCCGTCTGGTCAATGGGGAGAAAGGTTTGGTGATAAGCACCGTATTTACGGGACTGAGGATGGCGTTTATCAAGCCCCATAAAATAGTAAAGAGACGCGGAAGGGGTCGGAAAGCCACGCTTGCAGCCTGCATCAAAACTGCCGTCCGCAAGATGGGTGCGGATTCCCAGCGCGCCAACGTCCCGATGTTTCCTTATGTACTCCACCGTGCGGTCAAGCGCGCCTTCCCCAACGATGGTATCGGAATTCAAAAACAGCAGATAATCCCCTTTGGCATGGGATGCGCCAAAATTACAGGCATGCCCGAACCCATGATTTTCCACCTTTTCCAGCACAGTGATCCGCTCATCGGTTGAATGGTAGGATTCATCCGGATTGGTGGAATTGTCCACAACAATAATTTCAAACGAGATTTCTTTGACTGTTTGAAGAATAGAACGGACCGTCTGCGCAGTCAGTTCTTTCGTATTAAAATTGATGATTACCACCGAAAGGTCCAAACATGAAACCTCCTAATTTGATTTAACAGAACAAAAACTGCCCCACTCGGCGAGCCAAACCGTTCTTCCAAAGCCGGTAGCGGCGCAGCGTGCGCAGCCGCCCGAGCTTACTTCGGTTTCCCATGTCTCCATAAGCATCAACCAGCTCTTGCTGGGAGGGAGAGAGAAGGCCGCGGTAAGCTTGCGCGAAATCCGCTGCCTGTAAATAGGTATCGGCAACCGCTTGGCGTGCCGCGCCGAACTTCGCCGCCCGCCGGGCGTTATAACCAAGGCTGCGTGCATCTTTAGCGCCCACCTCATTATCACCGTGCTGACGGTACAGGATGGTCGGTTCCTTCACAAACCCAATGCCGCCAAACGCAGCGGCGACAAGTGCCATCCACCAATCGTGCATGATAAGGTTTGGCGGAGGGGTTTCCGGAAGCAGGTCAACAAGTACCCGGTTGACCAGCATGGTACAGCCGGTGACATTGTTCTGCACGAGCAGTTCACTAAGCGACCTGCGGGAAGGATCAAGATTCTGCCGGAAGAACATCGACTCCGCGATGGGGTTTCCATCCTGATCAGCAACAGTAAGGTCTGTGTGGACAAGAAGCGGCCGGTCTTTTCCGTAAAATGTTTCCAGGTCCTTCATGCTCGACATCGTCCGCTCGATCTTGTCCGGCTTCCAGATGTCGTCATGGTCACAGGTCATAATATAATCCCCGGTGGATTTTAACAGCATATCGTAAAAATTATACTTCGCCCCGCCCAGGTTTTTCTCGTTCCGGCGCAGGGTGATCCGCCCGGGATATTGAGCCGCATACTGTTCCACCAAGGCGCAGGTATTGTCCGAAGATCCATCGTCCTGCACAGTCAGATGCCAGTCCTGGACCGTTTGCGCAAACAGGGAATCCAGCTGCTCAGCAAGGTATTCCCCGCTGTTGTAGGTAGCCAAAAGGATCTCGAGCAATCCGCTTCCTCCTCGAAAAGTCTAATTTTTTTCCTCTCTTTTCTGCGCCTCGGCCGCTTTTCGTTGCTCTTTCAACGCAACCTGTTGGGTGAGCGTTTTCAGCTTGCTGTCCAGCTGAGAAATGCGCAGAGTGGAATAGAACAGCTTTATGAGGAGAATAAAAATGATAAACAGGAAGATAAAGTTAACTGGCGAAGCGATTCCCAAAAGCTCCGACAAAAATTCTGGTATCTGTGGAAAAATGCTGATAATGACCAAAAGCAGAGAAAAAAGAAACCAGAACAGACTGTCTTCAATCTGCACTTTAGACTGGCGGATTTTTCTCATCATAAACAAAGTGGTCAAAATGGAAACCACAATCAAAACAATACGAAGTGTAAGGCTCATTTTTCGCCCTCCTTCCCGGAATGAAAACGATTCCCGCGTTTACGGAACCACTGGATCAGAAGGATTGAGGTGCCCATGCGGATCATATAACCCATTGAACGGGAAAAATTCAAATAGCTTTCTCCCGCAATTCGTTCATCCATTTCCACTTGCACTTCGGTCACTTTAGCGCCACGGCGAATCAAATATGCCAGTGTATCCGGTTCCGGGCCATAGTTAAGGCTGGTTGCAAATTCATGAAGAATCTGCCGGTTAAACACCCGCATGCCTGAAGTTGGGTCTTTTATCTTTTTACCCGTTGTAAGCCGAATAGCGAATGAAATTAGGAAGCTGCCCATCATGCGAAGGGAAAATGGCTTCTTTTTTTCAACAAAGCGGGAACCGATAACAACGTCATACCCCTTGTCTGCCTCGCTTACCAAAGTATCAATATACTCCGGGCGATGTTGACCATCCGCATCGAACTGAATGGCATAATCATAATCATGAGCATCTGCATAGCGGAGTCCAGCCTGAAAGGCACCGGCAAGTCCCAAATTGACCGGAAGGTCCAAAAGATTGTAGTTATGTTCCCGGCAAAGCGCAGCCGTTTGGTCCGCAGAGCCGTCGTTAACCACAACATAATCATACTGCGGGTAATTTTGTATCAGATGATCTACCACTCGAACAATATTATCCTGCTCGTTATAAGCAGGGATAACCACTAATGTTTTCATAAACTTCCTCTAAATCTACGATATTCTTTGTTGACTTAAACCTGATTGCTCTTCTCGCTTGACGCATACACTTTGGTAAGCTTTTTCGCAATCCACTTCGGCCAGAATTTACAGAACATCTCATAATCTTCTTTGGTTCGAACGTTATCCTGCAAAACAGCCGATGTTTCTGAACCATCGTGTACACGGTGCATCATCAGCGGACGTTTGTCATATAAAAAAGCGCCCTTTAAGCGGGAAAGCGTTTCCCACGCCTGCCAATCCACATTGCTGCGAAAGCCATGCACAAACACCTGTTCCGGCAGGTTTTTCTTCGCAAAGCTGACGGACGGGCAGCAGATGGGGCACCCCAGCGACAGGCAGCGCCTGCGGACAAACCGGCTATTTTTAAACGCTTTGATGCGCATAGGCAAAAGCAGAAGACGTTTTATCTTGAGCAGCCTATTTTCTTTGACCGGTTCGCCGTTTCGCAGTTCATAGTAATCGGTAAAGAAAATAAGCGGCTTCTTTGAGGAAGAAAACGCATTCATCGCCGCTTCCACATAGCCCGGCCCATAAACGTCATCCTGATGAGCAAGCGTTATGTAAGGAGTTTTAGCCTGTGAATAGCCAAAATTCCAGTCATACGCAATACTCGCCTTTCCGGTATTGACAAAAAGCGGAAGACCATATTTTTCCGCAATCCCACGAATATGGTCATTCGGCGTTGAGGTAGACACCAGAATATTACTGCCCGGAAGAGACTGTGAAAGCAGCGAAGTGATGCATTCCTCCAGATACGGGCTTTCCTTATAGGCGCACACCACAAACGTATGCAGTTTTGAAAGTTCCAAAAAGGCGCCTCCCTTTCAACGAAAAATAAGTTCTAACTTAAAACCAGTAACGTGCCAACAACAAAAAGAGCATCACGGTCAAAAACAGCGGAGCTGCGACCACAACAACCCGTTTAAGCGCAACCGTTCCCTTGAGATCGGTTTTAATAAAGCGGTTGGCAAACAGCATCGCAATGAAAATCGCGATTGGGATAAAATAACGCCCCTGAATACCTGTTACATAATTCACACCAATACCGCCGATCTCCGGAATGGAAGTCCAGCCAATGTACATCTGATAAAAGCTGCCAAAAATCATGATCAGCGCACCTGCAGCCGCAAGCAGTTTCACAGGGAAACGGACCATTTTAGCTTCGCAGGCATCGTAAAACACCGTGACCAGCAAAAGCAGATAAAACAGCACAATAAACATTGGCGGGAAGTTGGTATCCTGCTGACCCAATTTGCCGAAAAAGCCTTCCATATAAAAGCCTTTCTCATGCCAAAGGGTACGCAGTACGATATATGGAAACTCGAACAGGTGAGACATTACATAAGCCTGCTGTTCCAGAACATAATCTGCCGTCTCAGACGGGATGAGATAACTGTTGATGAGCGCAGGCACAAGGTAAGCCACCGCCCCGCATGCCACAACGATGCCGATGATCCCAAAATAGCGCTTCCAGCTTCCGAACCGGGTACGCGGAATGGCGAACAGGATCAGCATCATCGGTGCGTACGCCTGTTTTACGGCGCAGAGGAAAACTGCGATCACCGAAATAACAACAACATCCCGCCAGCCGATTTGATAACCCGGATCAGCAAGAATACGCATGGTATACGCAAACAGCAGCATACAAAGCGCAATCAGCGGCGCATCATAGGAAAGCGACGACGCCTGGTACAGGCTCATGGGCATGAGCGCCAGCAGAAACATGGTGCGCTGAAAGCATGGGGTTATCCGCAGCGCAAAAAAGACGATCAAAATGTAAAACGCAAGGTTAAACAGCTCACCGAACATGGCAAGGTTATTGGGAAGAACGTAGTCCGGCTGGAAAGCAGAAAGGACGACCTTTCCGAATACCATGCCGGCTGCCTGAACAAGATACCCCAGCTGATTGATGTTCATGCCGAAGTAGTTTTTAAACACCCTCTGCTGTGACTCTTCCGAAGCAGGCAAAGCGCCGTCAAAATAAAAATCAGTAAACGAATAATGGCTGTCCGACTGCTTGAACTCCGCGTCATTTTCGGTAATATAGTCGATCACATTCTGCGGGATGTATTTTCCCGGCATACCATCTTCCTGCTGAGCAAATATCTGCCCATCCGCAATGGTATACGCATTGTAAAAATGCGTGTTTTCATCCGGTGTGCTCATCGGCGGGGAAAAAACAATGGTCAGCACCCCGAATACCGCGGCAAACAGGACAAAAAGGATTTCCAATTTTAGTTTGAAAGGATTCGCACGATCCATGGATTCCGTTTCTCCTATTTCTCAATGTCGTACAAGCGCAGAATATCACGTTCAACCACATTCCAGTCACGCTGTTTCGCGGTTTCAACGCCGCCCGCATAGAGTTTATCCTGAAGCGCGCGATCCGCGCAGACCCGTTCAATGGCGTCAACGGCACTCTGAATATTCCCCTGCTCATAAAGCAGGCAGTTTTCACCGTCTTTGAGATATTCGATGTTTCCATCGTTCGGCGCCACCACGGCAACACCACCGGTCGCCATCATCTCAAGAGGCGGATAGGAAAAGCTTTCAAGAATACTGGATTTAAGCAGGATATGGCACTGATGATACACCTGCGGTACCTCTTCGTAAGGAACTCTGTGGAGGAACTTGTCCACATGGTACCAGCTTTTCGGTTTGCCCTGATAGGACATGAACCAGATTTCAAACCGTTCGGGATCCAGCTTTTCAACGATGCGGAAGCTCTCATCCACATTTTTATAATAATCATCGCTGTTCCCTTCTACGAGAATGCGAATCTTGCCCTCAAAGGTTCTGGGAAGCGGTTTGAACCGTTCCAGATCAAGGCCGTTCGGCGCATAAGCAGAAATTCTGTCGTAATCATCTTTCAGCCAGCGCTCACACCATTTGGAAATGGTGATGTATTTGACCGGCATATCGGTACAATAGGTGGCATTCGCCATAAACTTGAAAGCATTTCCGTCTTCATAGAAGTTCGTTTCAAAATTCTGCACCAGATAATATCTCTGCCGGATATTCGGGTACTCCGCCTGAAAACGCAGGGTATCCCAAAGGGTGGAAACACACTTGTCAAAGGTGATGTGGATGTTGCTGTTTCTAACGCACACCGCAGGGATGGTGATCCCATCATACACAATGTCCTTCGTTTCAATGCTGTTGTTAAGCAGCAGCACATCATAACCAGCCTTGCGAAGCATCACACAGTGCTTGAGCACAACCAACACGCCACCGCTGGTCATAAGCGACGGAAGGACAAACGCAATGTTAGGAGTCATCTTCTGTTTGATGAATTTAGCGAGCGGTCCGCCGGTATAGGTGGTGGTGCAATGCTTATAAACGTATTCGTACGCGCGTTTCGCTACAGTATCCCGCAGTTCTTTGTCAGCGATCAGCCGTTCAAGCGTTTGCAGCCATTCCTCGTTAGTTGTGCACAGAAAACCGGTCTCGCCGTCTTCAATCATCTGCTTCATGGCGCCGACGCTGCTGGCAACGGTCGGAACTCGAACCAGAGCGGCTTCCACCCACTTGTTCTCCGATTTGGCTTCATTAAAAATGGACTGCTCAACCGGCGCAAGGTTGATATCAACCGAAGCAATCAACGCCGGAAGTTTTTCCCAATTAACAAATTTGTTTTTCACAATGCGGGATTCAAACGGTTTTAACTCAGCCGGAACATCCAACTCACCGACTACATGCAGTTCCATCTGCGGGCAGCGTTTGAACAGTTCGGTAATGACCGGCAGGATCATTTCAAAGTCCGCATTATGGGTGATGCTGCCGCTGAAATAGCCGACCTTCACCTTTCCGTCATCCGGCTGCTGGAGACGTTCCCGGTAAGCTTCTTCCGAAAGCTGTACCATCCGCCCGGAAGCAGTGTTGCGGTTGATGAACACCTCTGGAACATAATGGCTCAGTTCTTCCGCAAGCCGGTCGGTAGAAGTAATGGCGGCGTCACACATCTTAAGCAGCTTCTGAGTACGCAGAATGCCGTCATCATAATGGCCTTTGTCTTCTGCCGACATCTTCTGAACATAAGGGATGGTGTCGGTATATTTGGTATCGATCATCAGATCGTCGATATCGAACAAGACCGTTTTGTTGTATTCCTTAGCCTTTTTCACAAACTCCTCAATCAACGGAGTGATCGGGCAGCGGAAAAAGACGAACACCCGGTAATTCCGAAGAAGGTCCATCGTCAAGTTCTCGTAAAAGACCTCATTGCTGTTGACGTTGTAGGACGCAAGCTGTTCCCGTTGATGGGAAACACGGTAACGCGCCGGATGCGGAAGATAACAGCCGTTGATAAACAAAACGTCCATCAACGTTTTCTGCGGGCTTCCATCCCCTTTTTGCGCACCCATACAGCGCGTCAAATAAATTGCCGCTTTCTGGAAGAAAGTGCCGACTCCGTACAGTTTGACCGTCTCAACACTTTTTCCCCATAACATGCGTACTCGCTGCAACATGAAAAAAACTCCTTACTTTACTTTCTGAAATTTTTATAAGCGTCGCAAACTTCAGCCATATCACCGATCATACGAACTGTGCCGTGATCCAGCCACATAACATGCTTGCACAACCGTTCAATCTGCTCAATGGAATGCGAGACCATTAAAACAGTTGTACCTCCGCTCATGAGTTCCTGAATACGCGCTTCACACTTCTGCTGGAACAGGAAGTCACCAACGGCAAGGATCTCATCTACAATTAAAATATCCGGTTTGGTGATTGTTGCAATGGCAAAACCCAGACGGGCAACCATACCGGAAGAGTAATTCTTCACCGCAACGTCAATAAAATCCTTGAGTTCCGAAAATTCTACAATTTCGTCGAATTTCTCCCGCATATGGGCATGGGAATACCCCAAAACCGAACCATTAAGGAAAATATTTTCGCGGGCGGTCAAATCCATGTCAAAGCCCGCGCCCAACTCGATCAGCGGTGAAATGGTCCCGTGTGTGACCGCTGTTCCTTTACTCGGTTTTAAAATACCGGATATCACTTTAAGCAGGGTGCTTTTGCCGGAACCGTTGAGTCCAACCAGACCAAAAACATCGCCCTGTTCCACATTCAGGCTAACGTCCTTCAGCGCCAGAAATTCTTCAAACTGAAGCTGACGTTTTACTTTTTTTACAAAGTACTCCTTGATGCTGTCTACCCGCTCTTTCGACATATTAAAGCGCATGGTGACATTGCGCACTTCTATTGCATTCGCCAAAAAACTTCCTCCTAGCAAAACAGGATGAATCAGATATACAGAATAAACCGATCCTGGCTCTTACGAAAAATAATAAGGCCGATAACCAAAAACAGCAATGCGCTGAAAATGCAGATCAAATTCATCTCAAGCCCCGGCACACGTCCAATGACCGCAACCTCACGGAAATAGGTAATATAGTGATAAAGAGGATTGAATTTTAAAATCGCAAGCAACGTAGGATTGCTGAACTGGTTCAAGTCATAAATAATCGGGGTCGCGTACATCCAGGCTGTGATCCAGACAGAATAAAGGTGCCCCACATCCCGGAAAAAGACATTGAGTGCCGCCAAAATCAACCCAAGGCCAATGCTGAACACAAAGGCGTAAATAAGCGGAATGGGGAACAGAACCACGGTCCAGTGAATAGGCGTCTGCCGGATGACAAACATGATGACCAAAGCGATCATAGAAAACAGCAGGTTCACAAAAGCAAACATACATTTCTCGATCGGGAAAATGTATTTCGGAATATATACTTTTTTGATCAGCGACGAATACTGCACAATGGAATTGAGCGCGCCGGTTGTCGCCTCCGAAACAAAGTTGAAGATAAGTGAACCGGTCAGGTAAAAAATAGAGAAGTCTTTGATCTCTTCGCTGCCAGACACTCTCAGTACATTCTGGAAAACAGTCGTTACAACGACCATCATCAACAACGGATTGAGAATGCTCCACAACAGCCCCAGAACCGAACGACGGTATTTCACCTTCAAATCGCGCATCGTGAGATCCTGCAGCAGAAAACGATAGCGGAGTAAGGTTTGAAAACGTTTTTTCACAACAATTCTCCTTATTTATTCAAATACTGCTGCAAGGTCTGCTGTTTTTTATCTTTTTCAGAGAGAAGGACTTCAGTTCCTTCCGGAATAGGCCACTCTACGCCAATATCCGGATCGTTCCAGATAATGCCGCCCTCGCTGGACGGATCGTAGAAATTCGTACATTTGTAAACGAACTTAGCCTCGTCCGACATTACAAAAAAGCCATGTGCGAACCCTTCCGGAATGTAAAACTGGCGTTTGTTTTCTGTGTTCAGAACGACACCGGTCCAGCGGCCAAAGGTTTTGCTCCCCTCACGGAGGTCGACCGCGACGTCAAAGACCTCGCCCTCAATGACCCGCACCAGTTTTCCCTGAGAATTGCGGGTTTGGAAATGCAGACCGCGCAGAACCCCTTTTTTGCTTTTAGATTCATTGTCCTGCACGAAAACCATGTCCAATCCAGCGGCTTTGAACTCATTGTAGTTGTAGGTCTCCATAAAGTAACCGCGTTCATCGCCAAACACCGTCGGTTCAATAATATAGACCCCTTCAATTTCCGTTTCGATAAAATTGAACTTTGCCATTTCTTTCCCCCATCATCCAATCACAAATTCCACAAACGGCTGTTACCGTCCCGCGTACATCTTCTCGTAATATTCCTGATACGCACCGCTGGTGACGTTTTCCACCCATTCTTTGTGGTTCAAGTACCACTCAATGGTCTTTACAATGCCCACTTCAAAGGTGGTTTCCGGATACCAGCCGAGGTCGGCTTTGATCTTGTCCGGAGCGATGCCATAGCGGCGGTCATGACCTTTCCGGTCGGTGACGTATTTGAGCAGGTGCTCGCCGACTTCCGCGTCAACATGCTCTTTGATGTACTGCACAATGGTTTTTACAATGGTGATGTTGGTGCGCTCATTATGACCGCCAACGTTATACACTTCGCCGACTTTGCCATCGCGGATGACCATGTCGATGGCTTTGCAGTGGTCTTCTACATACAGCCAGTCACGAATCTGCATGCCATCACCGTAGATGGGCAGGTCTTTGTGATGCAAAGTATTGTTAATGACCAGCGGAACCAGCTTCTCCGGGAACTGATACGGTCCGTAGTTGTTGGAGCAGCGGGTGATGTTCATCGGGAACTTGTAAGTGTCATGATAAGCCTTCACGAGCAGGTCCGCAGAGGTTTTGGAAGCGGAATACGGGCTGTGCGGGTCCAGCGGAGTGGTTTCCATAAAGAAACCGGTCTCGCCGAGAGAACCATAAACCTCATCGGTGGAAACCTGAAGGTATTTTACCCCTTCACGGTACTCATCGTCCCCGGTCTGCCACGCGTTTTTCGCGTTGTTGAGCAGGTTGAGTGTGCCCAAAACATTTGTCTGAACAAAGACTTCCGGATTGGCGATGGAACGGTCTACATGGCTTTCCGCCGCAAAGTTGACCACATAATCGATCGAATATTTTTCAAACAGGGATTTGACCAGCTCTTTATCGCAGATGTCGCCCTGCACAAAAATATGATTCGGATTGTTTTCCAAGTCTTTCAGGTTTTCCAGGTTGCCCGCATAGGTGAGCTTGTCCAGGTTGACGATCTTCACGTCGTCATATTTCGCGAGCATATACAAAACAAAGTTGGAACCAATAAATCCGGCGCCGCCGGTCACGAGATAGGTTTTCACAATCATTCATCCTTTCCAAATTAAAACGGCCTGTTTTTCAGCCTTCCAGATGGGTGATAAAGTACCGAAGCGCCTCTTCCCACGGACGCATTTCATCTCCGACCGTGTTGCGGAGCATGCGATTATCCAGTGAAGAATAAGCCGGGCGTTTTGCCGGGGTGGGATACTCCGCCGTAGTACAAGGAGAAACAGTCGCCGGAATGCCTGCATACTCAACGATCTTGCAGGCAAAATCATACCAGCTGCATTCTCCGGTGCCGGTGCAGTGGTAAAGACCGTACTGCTCGGTCACGGCGAGCTTTAACAGGTGATGTGCCAGATCCGCCGCGTTGGTGGGGTTGCCGAACTGGTCGTTGACCACAGTAGCGCTCCCCTTTTCCCTTGCGATGCGCATGATGGTCTTAACAAAATTATTTCCTTCATAGCCATACAGCCATGCGGTGCGGACAATGAAATACCGCTTGCAGAAATCCCGCACATACTGTTCGCCCAGATATTTGGTCTTTCCGTAAACACTCTGCGGGTCGCAAAGATCCCACTCAGAGCGCGGGGTGTTCCCCTCTCCGGAAAAGACATAGTCGGTTGAAACGTGGATGAGCTTCGCGCCGAACCGTTCCGCAGCCATGGCGAGATTACGCGCTCCCAAAGCATTTACACGAAACGCGGTGTCAGAATCGGTCTCACAACCATTTACGTTGGTGTAAGCGGCGCAGTTGAAGATGACGTCAAGGCTCAGCTCTTCCACCAGGTCGACTACGGCGTCGTAATTGGTGATGTCCATCTCATCCACATCCACACAAACGACCTGCGCGCCCTGTAATTCTTCCGGAATGGGACCAAGCTCGGTATACCCATTAGCCAGATTTTTCGCAAGCTCACGGCCAAGCTGACCGTTGGAACCGGTAATCAATACATTCATGATAAACCTCTTTATTATTTCACGCGCGCGGTTTCCGCGATCTGGAACAAATACTGTCCGTATTCAGTGGTCTTCAGCCGCTCTGCCTGAGCGAGCAGCTGCTCTTTATTAATAAAATGATTGCGGTACGCGATTTCTTCCAAGCAGGCAACATACAGGCCCTGACGAGTCTGAACCGCTTCAATGAAGTTCGCCGCAGCCAACATAGCACGGTGGTTACCGGTATCCAGCCAAGCCATTCCGCGGCCGAACAGTTCCACCTTCAATTCTCCCATTTCCAGATAAGCGTTATTAACGCTGGTGATCTCAATCTCACCACGGGCGGACGGTTTAACGTTCTTCGCGATCTCGACCACGCGGTTGTCGTAAAAATACAGACCCGGTACCGCGTAATTGGATTTCGGCTCCTTCGGTTTTTCCTCAATGGAAAGAACATTCCAGTTTTCATCAAAGTCCACCACGCCGAAATCACGCGGATTGCTGACATGGTAACCGAAAATGGTTGCGCCGGTCTTACGGGAAGCCGCCGCTTTCAAGCGTTCAGAAAACCCGTAACCATAGAAAATGTTGTCGCCCAGTACAAGGCAAACGTTATCGTCCCCAATGAATTCCTCACCGAGGATGAACGCATCGGCAAGTCCGCGCGGAGCGGTCTGTACTTTATAAGAAAACTTCATGCCGAGCTGGCTTCCGTCACCCAAAAGTTCCTCGAACACAGGCAGATCACGCGGGGTGGAAATAATGAGCACCTCACGGATGCCGGCAAGCATAAGGGTAGAAAGCGGATAATAGATCATTGGCTTGTCGTAAATGGTGAGGATCTGCTTGGAACAGGCGATGGTAGAAGGATACAGACGGGTGCCCGCACCTCCTGCAAGAATAATCCCTTTCATGGCAAACACTCCTTTTTTGACCGCATACACAGCGGATGCAGGCGCAAGCTGAGAACCCATGCTCTGTTTGCGCCTGTCCGTTATATGTTTTACGGCCGGTATTATAATAAATTAAAATACGATTCGTTTAGAAATATATTCTTTCAGTTCGGCAACCGGAATACGGACCTGCTCCATGCTGTCACGGTCACGAACGGTTACGCAGTTATCTTCCGCTGTTTCAAAATCGACCGTGACGCAGAACGGCGTACCAATCTCATCCTGACGGCGGTAACGTTTTCCGATGGAACCGGCTTCGTCATAGTCCACCATAAAGTCTTTCGCGAGGTCTGCGTAAATATTCCCGGCCTGCTCCGAAAGCTTTTTCGAAAGCGGGAGGATGCAGGCTTTAAACGGTGCGAGCGCAGGATGCAGGCGCAGCACGGTGCGAACATCGTTTTTCGCTTCGTCCACAACCTCTTCGTCATAAGCGTCGCAGAGGAACGCAAGCGCAACACGGTCTGCACCCAGCGACGGCTCGATAACATAAGGAACATAACGCTCGTTGGTTTCCGGATCAAAGTAATCCAGCGATTTGCCGCTGTGGCTGATATGCTGATTTAAGTCAAAATCGGTACGGTCCGCAATACCCCACAACTCGCCCCAGCCGAACGGGAAAACGAACTCAATGTCGGTGGTGGCGTTGGAATAGTGGGAAAGTTCCTCTTTTTCGTGGTCACGCAGGCGGATATTCTCCTCTTTCATTCCAAGGGAGAGCAGCCAGTTTTTGCAGGCTTCTTTCCAGTACGCAAACCATTCCAAATCGGTTCCCGGTTTGCAGAAGAACTCCAGCTCCATCTGCTCAAACTCACGGGTACGGAAGGTAAAGTTGCCCGGAGTGATTTCGTTGCGGAAGGATTTTCCGATCTGCCCCACGCCGAACGGTACTTTTTTACGGGTAGTGCGCTGCACATTCGCAAAGTTTACAAAAATGCCCTGCGCTGTTTCCGGACGAAGATAAATTTCATTCTTCGCGTCTTCGGTCACACCCTGGAAGGTTTTGAACATCAGATTGAATTTACGGATGTCGGTAAAATTCTTGCTGCCGCAATTGGGGCAGGTCAAACCTTTTTCGCGGATGAAGTCCATCATCTGCTCATCCGACCAGCCGTTGGGCGCAACGCCTGTCTGCGCCTCAATGAGCTGATCCGCGCGGTGACGGGTTTTGCAGTCTTTACAGTCCATGAGCGGATCGGAAAATCCGCCGACATGACCGGAAGCGACCCAAACCTGCGGATTCATGAGAAGCGCGGAATCCAGTCCGACATTATAAGGCGATTCCTGAATGAATTTTTTCCACCAGGCGCGTTTGACGTTATTTTTAAACTCGACTCCGAGCGGGCCGTAGTCCCAGGTATTGGACAGGCCACCGTAAATTTCGCTTCCTGCATAAACAAAGCCGCGGTTTTTGCACAGGGAGACGATCTTATCCATCGTTTTTTCAGAATTTTTCAACATGACTGACCTCCGGAATGCCGGTTTCCCTTTGCCGGCTGCAAGGGGCTTTCGGCAGTTTTTGGATATTATCATACATCTATATAAGTGTAAATGAAATTCATGTTTCCGTCAACGTTTTTGCGGTAGAATAGCCGTTTGACAGAAAAAAATCTTTGAAAATGTTCAAAAACACAAGTCTTTTTTTTCGAAAACTGGGCAAAATGTCTTTCATCTCTCCAAAAGGCCTCAAACAGCTTTCTCGTGCTGTTTGAGGTTGTATTGGCTTAAACAGCCGGCAAACAGTCTTGTTTTTGCAACTTCAAAAACAAAATCCTGCAAAAAATTGAAATTTCACTTGTTTTTCTGAAAAGAATCGTTTATAATGGTGTCAATGAAGCCAAAGGCTTGAAAATATGCAAACTGTACTTTGGCTGTTTGATCACAAGGAGGTTTTCATACAATGTCTTATGTACAAGATGTATTAAACGACCTGATCGCCAGAAATCCGGGCCAGCCGGAGTTCCATCAGGCAGCAACCGAAGTTTTAAATTCCATCGCGCCGGTTGTTGAGAAAAATCCGAAATACCAGGAAGTTTCCTTACTGGAACGCCTTGTTGAGCCGGAACGCATCGTGATGTTCCGTGTTCCGTGGGTAGATGACAACGGAAAAGTACAGGTCAACAAAGGTTACCGCGTTCAGTTCAACAGCGCGATCGGCCCTTACAAAGGCGGTTTGCGTTTCCATCCGTCGGTCAACCTCGGCATCATCAAGTTCCTTGGCTTTGAGCAGATCTTCAAAAACTCCCTGACCCTGTCTCTTATACACATCTGACGCTGC
>USBI01000029.1 GCA_900552945.1 uncultured Oscillospiraceae bacterium | reverse complement strand
CGTTCCGTGGCACCCGCGCGCCTGAATTCATCACCATACCCGCCCGTTTGGGCCATGAGGTCGGCGGAGTGATTGATAAAATCGGCGCCAATGTGCGCGGGCTTCAGGTGGGCGACCGGGTGACCTGCCGCTACATTTGGGGCGCATACGCGCAGTATATTGTCTGCAAGCCGTTTAACGTGAAGGTTCTTCCGCCGCAGATTCCTTTGAAGGCTGTCCGCCCGGTTGAGGTTCTGCCAGGTATTCTTCACGCGGTCGACCTTGCGAAAATCGACCAAACAAAAACCGTGCTTATTATGGGGCAGGGCGTCAGCGGTCTGCTCATGACGCAGGCTGTCGCGCTTTCTAACCCCAAGGCACTTGTTGTGACCGATTTGTATGATAAAAATTTGAAGCTTGCAAAGTCCTACGGCGCCACCCACACCTATAAAATGCCTGCGCACGACACTCCCACCGCTTCTGTTGTGAAACAGGATTTTCCAGACGGGTTCGACATTGTCATCCCGTGCCTTCTTGAGGGGGACGGCGTGGTGGACGCCATAGACATGGCCGCTGTCTGCGGGCGAATCGTCTTATACGGTTGCATCGGCGTTTGCAAAAAGCCGATTGACTTTTTCCGTTTCCACCGCAAGCGGCTGGAGCTGTACAGCACAGAGCCCCGGCGGGATATTGACATGCGCCGCTACTTTGAAGAAGGGCTTCATCTCATAGCCGACGGTCTGGTTAAAACGGATGAAATCATCACGGACGTGATTCCCCTTTCGCAGATTCAAAAGGCATTCGACCTGCGCAATGCCGGCGGCGAAAACACCATTCATGTTCTAGTGGACTGTGAACAATAACAACAAAACCGGAGCTGTTTAAAATGAACAGCTCCGGTTTTTATTATTTGAAGATGAATTGAGGAAGGTACTCGATTGCGCATTCGGTCAGCAACACACCGCCGCACGCAGCAAGCGCAACGGTAAGTAACCCTTTTTCAAAATAAGCGAGTATGACCGCAATCAAAAGGCCTACCAGCGCGGACCAGATGCTCGCGGTTGAAAACAGGATGTTGGGAAAGGTCATCGCTCCCAGCACCGCATAAGGCACATAATACAAAAACGACTGGATATACTGGTTTTCCAACCGGCGCTTGCAGGCAACCAACGGAACCATGCGGATGAGATAGGTCACGCCCGCCATAACCAGCAGATTCACCCAGAAAAGATCAGGAAGCATTAAGAATCCGCCTCCTCTCGGTGCTCATGAAGCGGGAAAAACCGTGCGCCGATCGCTGCCGCGATCACCGCGCAAATAATAGTGGCAAACCCGCCGGAGATTTGATTTAAGCCCGGAGTAAACGTGAGCAGGCAACTTAACAGAACCGCTACCAGAACCACCACCAGAACCGGCCGGAAATGTTTTGCCGGCGGAATGATAATCGCTAAAAACATGCCGTAAATTGCAATGCCGAGCGCGCTCTGAACAATGGCGGGAAGAAGTGTGGTCGCCGCCGCACCTACGAAGGTGCCAAGCGCCCATCCAAAATAAGGCGCGAGAATAAGCCCGTAAAGATACCGTTTGCCAACTTCACCCTTTTTACTGCTGGCAACTGCGAACACTTCATCCGTGTTGCAAAACGCAATGAGAAATCGGTCCAGCAGGTTGACCGAACGATGCAGTTTCTGCGACAAAGAAAGAGACATGAGCGCGTAGCGTATGTTGATGACGAACTGGGTAATGGCAATTTCAATCGGGCTTCCCGCCGCCGCGAGAATCGGCAAACCGGCGAGCTGCCCTGCAGATGTCACGTTTACCATAGAGATCACCACCGCTGCCCAGACCGGCAAACCCGCGGAAACCGCCATCACGCCAAAAGTAAAAGAGACAGAAAGGTAACCAAGTCCAATCGGCACCCCATCTTTTAATCCATGGCGGAAACCGTTTTCCGGCTGCGGGCCTGTTTCGCTCTGCGCCATCTGCTCTGCCAACGCTTCTTTTTGTTCTGTTTTGGTCACGGTTTGCAGACCGCTTTCACCCATTCTCAAAATCGCTCCTTTGCTATGATATCTTACCGTAAAAAAACGCCCCTGCAAGGGACGTTTCCCGTTCTCTTTTTATTTGGTCATAACCAGCGACAACAAAAGCGGAATGATCCACATCATAAACAGGATAAGCGCGATCACCCCAACAGAAGAAATGAGGATTCGTTTCGCCAGCGTTTTTCCGGAATCTTCCCCTTCTTCCGGTTCGTAGGGCTCATTCTTTGAAAAATCGAACTGTTTTTCGCACTCTTCGCATAATCCGTGCTCAGAAAGTTCATCCACATGTTTACGACAAAGCATGCAACGCATAGCGACACCTCTTCTCTGCTCTTCCACAATAAATTGCCGAAGCAATCAATCTTAAAAAACATTGCTGATTTTTTATTAATACAAATGAATGATAAAAATCAGCGAATGTGAAGTTATTATACCACGATTCGTCAAAATACGCAAATAAAAAGCACAGTGCAAAGCACTGTGCTTTTATCTGCATAACAGCCAATCAGACCAGTTCGATGATCGCCATTTCCGCTGCGTCGCCACGGCGGGGGCCAATTTTCACGATTCTGGTGTAACCACCGTTTTTATCTGCATATTTCGGAGAAATCTCATCCAGAACTTTTTTCGCAACAGACTCTTTGGTGATGTAAGAATACACCTGACGTTTGTTGTGAAGAGAACTGTCTTTGCCGATTGTGATCATTTTCTCCGTCATAGCGCGTACTTCTTTTGCACGCGTTACAGTTGTTTCGATCTTACCATTCTCAAGCAAGTAGGTAACCATCGCTCTGAGCATAGCTTTTCTGTGATCAGAAGTTCTGCCCAGCTTTCTGCTTCCTGCCATTTGAATTCACTCCTTACCCTATCGGTTTTCCGGATACCCGGTCAACTCGGTATTATTCATCGCTGTGGTTGAGGTTAAAGCCGAGGTTTTTCAGCTTCTCAACAACCTCTTCCAGTGATTTTCTGCCAAGGTTTCTGACTTTCATCATGTCATCCTCGGATTTGTTGATCAAATCTTCGACCGTATTGATGCCCGCGCGTTTCAGGCAGTTGAAAGAACGCACAGAAAGGTCAAGCTCCTCAATGGTCATTTCGAGGACTTTTTCTTTGCCCTTATCATCTTTTTCCACCATGATCTCGGTGTTGTATGCCTCTTCCGACAAATCAATGAACAGGTTCAAATGCTCGTTGAGGACCTTGGCGCCGAGAGAAACAGCCTCTTTCGCGGAAATGGTACCATCGGTCCAGATTTCCAGCGTCAATTTGTCGTAGTCAGTAATCTGACCGACACGGGTGTTCTCTACCGTATAGTTGACCTTCAGGACAGGCGTATAGATGCTGTCCACCGGGATGACCCCGATTGTGCTCTGAAGGTTCTGCTTGTTCCGTTCAGAAGGCACATAGCCACGGCCCCGGTCGATAACAATCTCCATATAAAGTTTCGCGCCCTGCGAAAGGGTTGCAATGTGCATACCCGGGTCGAGGATCTCAACCTCGCTGTCGGCTTTAATATCACCGGCAGTGACTTCGCACTCGCCTTCCGCCTCAATATAGACGGTTTTCGGCGCTTCACCATGGATTTTAGCAATCAGGCCTTTAATGTTCAGAACAATTTCTGTGACGTCTTCCTTTACACCAGGGATAGTTGAAAACTCGTGCTGCACACCATCGATCTTGATCGAGGTAACTGCAACACCAGGTAGCGAGGAGAGCAGTACACGCCGCAAGCTGTTGCCAAGCGTAGTACCGTAGCCGCGCTCGAGTGGCTCAAGAACAAATCTTCCGTATGTGCCGTCGGATTTAATTTCTGCCGTCTCAATTCTTGGCTTTTCGATTTCGATCATTTATAACCCTCCTGTATGCATGCCCAACGTTTGTGATGAGCTAGAATTGTTTCATCGCCTCATAAACTGCCCGCGCAGCAAAAGGCATAGCCTTATGCTGCAACAGACAAAACAGTAACCGGATAAAAACGATTACTTGGAATAAAGCTCGACAATGAGATGCTCTTCAACATCGAGGTCAATATCCTCGCGGTTCGGCAGACGGGAAACTTTAGCGGTCAGGTTATCGCGGTTGAGTTCAAGCCACATCGGAACCGGACGTGCGCTGGTGGACTCAAGAACTGCCTTGATCTTTTCGCTGGAACGGCTGTTTTCAGCGATGGAGATCTCGTCGCCCTCTTTTACAAGGTAAGACGGGATATTCACCTTTTTGCCATTGACCAGGTAATGGTTATGAACAACCAACTGTCTAGCTTCTGCTCTGGAAGCAGCAAAGCCAAGACGGTAAACCACGTTGTCCAGACGGGTCTCAAGGATGCGGAGCAGGTTTTCACCAGTCATGCCCGCTTTACGTTCTGCCATGTCAAAATATTTTCTGAACTGGCTTTCCAGTACGCCATAGTAACGTCTGGTTTTCTGTTTTGCTCTGAGCTGAATACCATACTCAGAAACTTTTTTGCGGTTCTGGCCATGCTGACCAGGCGCATAACCTCTTCTAGCGAAAGCGCATTTGTCGGAATAACATCTTTCACCTTTGAGGAACAATTTCTGTCCTTCGCGGCGGCACATTCTACAAACCGCACCGGTATATCTTGCCATTAGTTACACCTCCAAAATTGCACTTTATACACGTCTTCTTTTCGGCGGGCGGCAGCCGTTGTGCGGAATCGGGGTAACGTCTTTGATCATGGTTACCTCAAGACCGGCAGACTGAAGCGCACGAATTGCAGCTTCACGGCCGGAACCCGGGCCTTTAACGAAAACTTCGACCGTTTTGAGGCCGTGCTCCATTGCAGCCTTCGCAGCGGTTTCCGCAGCGGTCTGAGCAGCAAACGGAGTGGATTTTCTGGAACCTCTGAAACCGAGGCCGCCGGCAGATGCCCAAGAAATGGCATTGCCCTGTGTATCGGTAATCGTTACCATCGTATTATTGAAAGTGGACTGGATATGAACGGCGCCACGCTCAATATTTTTACGTTCACGACGTCTGCGAACCGTAGTTTTTTTAGCATTCTTAACAGCCATGTGTTCTTATCCTTTCCTATTATTTCTTTTTGTTTGCGACGGTCTTAACCGGGCCCTTACGGGTACGAGCGTTTGTTTTGGTTCTCTGTCCGCGAACCGGCAAACCTTTTCTGTGGCGAACGCCACGGTAACAACCGATCTCGATCAGTCGTTTGATGTTAAGCGCAACATTTCTGCGAAGGTCGCCCTCAACTTCAAGGTTTTTGTCGATGTACTCACGCAGTGCAGCCTCTTCCGCGTCGGTCAAGTCCTTGACTCTTGTGTCAGGATTAATACCGGTCGCTTCGAGGATCTTCTTCGCGGTCGCATCACCAATGCCGTAGATGTAGGTGATACCCACTTCGATTCTTTTCTCTCTCGGCAAATCAACACCAGCTATACGAGCCATTTTCTACCTTGCACCTCCAGTGCTTGACGGATGCCCTTCCCTCCCTGATTGTACAGGTTTACAGGAACTTCTCCATCTGCTTGAAATTTATATAAGGATTTTTGCGAAACGAATGAAATTAACCCTGACGCTGTTTGTGCTTCGGGTTGTCACAAATCACCATGATGCGGCCTTTGCGCTTGATGACTTTGCATTTTTCACAGATAGGTTTAACCGAAGGTCTTACTTTCATCTGAAATACCTCCTTAAAGTGCCGCGCCTGTCAACAGGCGAACAACAGGTTTACGTTTATTTGGAACGCCAGGTAATGCGTCCTTTACTCAAATCATAAGGCGACATTTCTACCGTCACCTTATCGCCCGGAAGAATACGGATAAAATTCATCCGCAATTTGCCGGAAATGTGGGCGAGAATCTTATGGCCGTTTGCAAGTTCAACCTGGAACATCGCATTCGGAAGTGATTCTACCACTGTGCCCTCAATCTCAATTACATCATCTTTCGACAAGCGAATGCCTCCTCACCTTGACTCAGGCTGCATACCGCCGTACTGGTACGGCCATAACAGCTTTCTGAGCGCCATATTGCTGTGTATTTCGCTTAAACAAACTGTTCTGTTCAAAACAGTCAGGTGTTTTGGGTTTTTCCGCTTTGGCTTTTCCAGACGATGGACCTTTCCGTCCGCCGTCAACGGCCAGCCGCGCTCAAACCCAACTATCACACCATATATGCCTGCATCGTGGCCTGCTGTGGATCTTACCACCGAGCCTTCCGTCAGCTGCATTAAAACCACCTCACGCTCTGGTCAGGATAACCGGACCGTTGTTTGTGATCGCGATGGTATGTTCAAAATGTGCCGAAAGACTGCCTGAGGCCGTTTTAACCGTCCAGCCATCCGCAAGCACGTTAACGCCTTCCCCTTTGATGTTGATCATCGGTTCGATCGCCAGCGTCATTCCTGCTGCAAGGCGCACACCTTTCCCGGCGTGCCCGTAATTCGGAACTTCCGGAGATTCATGCAGTTCGTGGCCGACACCGTGGCCGACAAACTTCTTTACGACTGCATATCCCCTGCTTGTGACATATTCTTCAATGGCGTGGGAGATATCGCCAATGCGGTTTCCCACCTTCGCCATACGAATGCCTTCATAAAGGCTCTGTTCGGTAACGTCCATCAGCTTCTTTGCTTCGTCGGACACTTCGCCGACTGCAAAAGTAGCCGCATTGTCGCCGTGAAATCCATCAATGTACGCGCCGGTATCCACCTTAACAATATCACCGTCACGGATAATTTTTGTTTTACTGGGGATACCGTGGATCACTTCATCATTGATGGAAATACAGGCGCTTCCCGTAAATCCTCCATATCCCAGGAACGAGGGCTTCGCCCCCTGAGACCGATAAAATTCCCGGAGAATCATATCTAGCTCATAAGTGCTCATGCCGGCCTTGATGTGTTCTTCCGCGACTTTAAGAGCCTGTGCGGAAATTCTGCAAGCCTTTTGCATACGCTCCAGCTCATGAGCTGTCTTCAGCGAAATCATGTTTAAGCCTCCACAGCTTTTAAGGTCAGTGCCGTTGTATCCTTTACTTCTTCCTGACCGATTACGGTGACCAGCTTGCCAAGCTTTTCATAATAAGCTTTTAAGGGTTCTGTCTGCTCATGATAAACATGGAGACGATCTTTCACCGTATCCGGATGGTCGTCTTTACGCTGAACGGTTTTTCCACCGCATTTATCACATACGCCTTCGACTTTCATCGGCTTATATTCCAAATGGTAGGAAGCGCCGCACGCTTCACAAACACGACGGCCGGAAAGGCGAGCCATGATTTTTTCATCCGGTACTTCAATATCGATCACGCGATCGATTTCAACGCCCATCTGTGTAAGCGCTTCTGCCTGAGGGACTGTACGAGGGAAGCCATCCAGAATAAATCCACCCTTGCAGTCATCCTGCGCGAGGCGTTCTTTGATGATGGCAATTACAATCTCGTCCGGAACCAATTTGCCTGCGTCCATATAGGATTTTGCTTTCAAACCGGTCTCGGTTCCATTCTTCAGTGCTTCTCGAATGATATTGCCCGTGGAAATGGTGGGAATGCCAAGGTGTTCAGAAACGACCTCGGCTTGTGTTCCCTTACCAGCTCCGGGAGCTCCTAAGAAAATCAGGTTCATATTAACCCTCCATTACTCTAAAAAGCCCTTATGATGTCTCATCGTAATCTGAGACTCAAGCGTACGCATGGTTTCCAGTGCCACACCAACAACAATCAGGATGGATGTACCGCCGATTGCGACGTTCATTCCACTGACGTTGGTGAAAAGGATTGGGAAAATTGCGATGATGCCAAGGAAAATAGCACCAACAAAGGTGATTTTAGAAAGTACTTTGGAGATAAAATCGCTTGTCGGTTTACCCGGACGGATGCCCGGAATCGCACCATTATTCTTGCGAAGATTATTGGCAATTTCCACCGGATTATACTGAATTGCGACATAGAAGTAGTTAAACCCTATGATCAACAGGAAGTACAAAACTCCATAGAACAGGCTGGTGTAATTAAACAACTGCCCGAACTGCCACCAGAAGCTTCCCTGCTCCGGGTTGCAGAACGCAACGATCGTACCCGGGATGGAAATAAAGGAGCTCGCGAAGATGATCGGCATAACGCCGCTCATGCTCACCTTAATCGGAATATGCGAACTCTGCCCGCCGTACATCTTCCGGCCAACCACGCGTTTTGCGTATTGTACCGGAATCCTGCGCTCCGCATTGGTCATCAAAACGATGAAACCAATCATCAGAATAAAAATGACTACAATGAGCGGAATCAGGAAATAATACATCGGGTTGCTTTCACCATACTGCCAATACTGAACCGCCGTAGCGATCATAGCAGGTCCGCGGGAAATAATACCGGCAAACAGGATGATGGAGATACCGTTTCCGATACCCTTTTCATTGATGCGCTCACCCAGCCAGACAATTACTGCCGTACCGGCTACGAAAGTTACAACAATGACACAAGCAACGAAAAAGCCAGTTTTGCCGACCATGTAAGTTTCGGTAAGCGCACCGGAACTACGTGCCAGGAAATAATAAGCGATTGCCATTAAAAGGGCAATTCCGAAAGTCACATAGCGGGTGATCTTAGCCAGTTTTTTACGGCCGGTCTCGCCTTCTTTTGCCATCCGTTCCAACGGCCGGATTGCTACCGTCAGCAACTGTACAATAATGGAAGCGTTGATATACGGGGTAATCGACATCGCAAACAGAGTGGCGTTGGCAAACGAACCACCTGTCATAATATCAAAATACCCAAGAAAATCACCGCTGGATTCGACCATTGCCTTAAGCGCGCTCGGGTCCAAAAACGGAACCGGAATCGCTGCGCCAATACGGAACAGAACAATGATCATTAAGGTATACAGGAGTTTTTTCCTTGTTTCAGGAATTGCCAGTGCATTTCTTATCGTCTGAAACATTGCTTCCTCCATTTCGTCTGAAAACGTCAGTCAAACTTGGAACGGCTTAAAGAACTTCAGCCGCTCCGCCTGCTTTTTCGATCTTCTCTTTTGCGCTTGCAGAGAATGCGGCAGCTTTTACGGTCAGCTTCTTGGAAAGCTCGCCGTTGCCAAGAACTTTAACGCCGTCAAGCTCTTTGCGAACCAGACCAGCAGCTTTCAAAGCCTCGGTATCAACAACCGCGCCGTCTTCAAACTTGGAGTTGAGGTCAGCAACATTCACCGTAGCATAACGGGTTGCGAAAATGTTGTTGAAACCTCTTTTCGGGATACGTCTCTGAAGCGGCATCTGACCGCCTTCAAAGCCCGGACGTACACCGCCGCCCGAACGGGCGTTCTGTCCTTTATGACCTTTTCCGGCTGTTTTGCCGTTTCCGGAACCAGCGCCGCGTCCTTTACGTTTCGCGTCGTGATTGGAACCAACCGCCGGAGTCAACTCATGCAGTTTCATCTTAACCTCCATTCCGCCGCCTCTTCAGGCGGCAAATGCTTTAAGCGTTGTTCCGAAAAGAACAATCAGCCTTCTACAACCTCTACGAGGTGAGAGATTTTAGCAATCTTTCCTTTGGTTGCATCGTTATCAGGCTGCGCGGAAACATCCCCGATCTTTTTCAGACCCATGGAGTTTGCCGTTGCAATCTGATCTTCTTTTCTGCCGGAAAGACTTCTCACGAGCTTTACATTCAACATTTTATCTGCCATGAGTGAATCCTCCCTTATCCAATGATTTCTTTCACAGACTTGCCTCTGATTTCTGCCATCTGCTCAGCAGTGCGGAGAGAAGCAAGGCCTTCAATGGTCGCTCTTACGACATTGCAGGGGTTATTGGAACGCAGAGCTTTTGTACGAATGTCCTTAATGCCGGTTACTTCGATAACCGCACGAACCGGACCGCCAGCGATAACGCCGGTACCTTCCGGAGCAGGATTCATCAAAACGCGAGCTGCGCCAAAACGACCGATCACTTCGTGCGGAATGGTGGTTCCGCGAATGGAGATCTTCATCAGGTTCTTTTTCGCGTCTTCAATACCCTTGCGGATCGCATCCGGAACCTCGCCGGATTTACCAAGACCAAAACCAACGATGTCGTTACCATCGCCAACAACAACGAGTGCAGCGAACTTGAAGATACGACCGCCCTTTACGGTTTTGGAAACGCGGTTGATTGCAACCACTTTTTCTTTCAAATCATATGCGTTAGCATCTATAATAGCCAAATGAATACCTCCTCTTAAAATTTGAGGCCGCATTCGCGGGCACCCTCAGCCAACTCCTGGATACGACCGTGGTAAAGGTAACCGCCGCGGTCAAAAACAACCTCTTCGATTCCTTTTTCCAGGGCTTTTTTCGCAACCATCTGGCCTACTTTACGAGCGCCATCCTTGTTGGAGCCGCTTCCTTCAAAACCTTTTTCAATCGACGAAGCCGCAACAAGAGTAACGCCGTTGATATCATCAATGATCTGTGCATAGATGTTCTTGGAGGAGCGGAATACATTAAGGCGTGGACGCTGAGGTGTACCGCTGATCTTGGCACGGACTCTGCGGTGTCTCTTGATTCTGGAATCAGTTCCAGCAGTCTTTTTCACCATTTCTTGTCAACTCCTTTAATTACTTCTTGCCCTTACCAGCTTTACCTTCTTTACGCTGAATGTGTTCGTCAACGTACTTAATACCTTTGCCTTTGTACGGCTCCGGCGGACGTTTTTCGCGAACTTCAGCAGCAAACTGGCCGACTTTCTGTTTGTCCGGGCCGGAAATTACGATCCGGTTCGGGTTCGGGACGTCAATGCTGATCCCGTCGATCTCCGGGCAGATGACCTGATGGGAAAAGCCCAGGTTCATAACAAGATCTTTGCCCTGTTTTGCAGCACGGTAACCAACGCCGTTGATCTCCAGCTCTTTGGAGAAGCCGTTTGTAACGCCTTCCACCATGTTGGCGATCAGGGTGCGGGTGAGGCCGTGCAGGCTTTTGTGTGCCTTGTCTTCGCTCGGGCGGGATACAATGATCTCGCTGCCTTCCAAAGCGACAGACATATCTTGATGGAAATCTCTTTCCAGTGTTCCCTTAGGACCTTTCACAGTGATGTGATTACCACTGATTTTTACGTCTACACCGGAGGGAACATCGATTGGTTTTCTTCCAATACGTGACATTCGACGCTTACCTCCTTTTTACCAGATAAATGCCAGGACTTCGCCGCCAACGTTGGCTTTGCGAGCCGCTTTATCGGTCATGATGCCTTTGGAAGTGGACAGGATCGCCACGCCCAGACCTTTCATAACCTTCGGCATATCCTCAACATTTGTATAAATACGCAGGCCCGGTTTGGAAACTCTGCGCAAACCTGTGATCACTTTGGACTTGTTCGCACCGTATTTCAAAGTAATACGGATGATGCCCTGCTTCCCGTCATCGATGACCTGGAAGCTTTTCACATAACCCTCGTCAACAAGAATCTGGGCGATTGCCTTCTTCATGTTGGATGCGGGTACATCCACCGTGTCATGTTTCGCGGTATTTGCATTTCTGATACGTGTGAGCATATCAGCAACAGTATCGGTGATTTGCATGCCGTTAACCTCCTTTGCTTATAAAGCTTACCAGCTTGCCTTTTTCACGCCCGGAATCTGGCCCTTGTAAGCCAGCTCTCTAAAGCAGATACGGCAGATGCCATATTTTCTCAGATAAGCGTGCGGTCTTCCGCAGATCTTGCACCTGTTGTAGGCGCGGGTGGAAAACTTCGGCTCTCTCTGCTGTTTTGCAATCATAGACTTTTTCGCCATGTAACGTTTCCTCCCTTATTTCACGAACGGAGCGCCGAACAGGGTAAGCAGCTCACGCGCTTCCTCGTCGGTTTTCGCTGTCGTCACGAAGCAGATATCCATACCGCGGACTTTATCGATCTTATCATAATCGATCTCCGGGAAGATGAGCTGCTCTTTCAGGCCCATATTGTAGTTGCCGCGGCCGTCGAAAGAGTTCGGATTGATACCGCGGAAGTCTCTGACACGCGGAAGAGCAACGTTGAACAGACGGTCAACGAACTCATACATTTTTTCGGAACGGAGGGTGACCTTCGCGCCGATGTTCATGCCCTCACGGAGCTTGAAGTTTGCAACAGATTTTTTCGCTTTGCAAACAACCGGTTTCTGACCGGTGATTGCAGCCAGGTCGCTGACGATCGCGTCGATCATTTTCTGATTGTCGCGTGCTTCGCCGCAGCCAACGTTGATTACAACCTTTTCAAGCTTCGGGATCTGCATGACGCTTTTGTAACCAAATTTTTTCATCATTGCAGGTGCAATGTCATTTACATAAGCATCTTTCAATCTTGCCATGATGTTTCCTCCTCACTTAAAAGGTTGCGCCGCATTTTTTGCACAAGCGCTCTTTTTTGCCGTCTTCGGCAACTTTATGGCCGACTCTGGTCGGCTTCTTGCATTTCGGGCAGACAACCTGCACCTTGCAAGCATAGATCGGGGACTCAGCTTTTACAATACCGCCGGTCTCGCCCATTCTTCTCGGTTTTACGTGTTTGCTGACGATGTTGCAGCCTTCGATAATGACCTTCTGCTCAGAAGGGCTTACTTCCAGTACTTTACCCTGTTTGCCTTTGTCTTTACCGGTGAGGATCACAACGGTATCGTCGCGTTTTACGTGTACTTTACTCATTTTCAAGTGCACCTCCAATTAAAGAACTTCCGGCGCGAGGGAAAGGATCTTCAAATACTCTTTCTCGCGGAGCTCTCTGGCGACAGGCCCAAAAATACGGGTACCTCTCGGGTTTTTGTCTTCACGGATGATGACTGCTGCATTCTCGTCGAAACGGATGTAGGTTCCGTCGTCACGGCGAACGCCTTTCGCGGAACGAACGATAACAGCTTTTACAACATCGCCTTTTTTTACAACGCCGCCGGGTGTTGCTTTTTTGACCGAAGCAACGACCACGTCGCCGATATTCGCATACCTTCTGCGGGAACCACCCAACACACGGATGCACATTAATTCTTTCGCACCGGTGTTGTCGGCAACCTTCAGGTAACTCTGCATCTGTATCACAGTGCAAGCCTCCTTTATTCGGCGCTAATTATTTCGCCTTTTCAATGATTTCTACAACTCTCCATCTCTTGTCTTTGGACAAAGGACGGGTTTCCATAACCAACACCTTGTCGCCGATGTTGCAGGCATTGCCTTCATCATGGGCTTTAAGCTTAACGGTGCGTTTGATGATCTTTTTATAAAGAGGATGTTTTACATTGTCAGCAATGGTAACAACAACGGTTTTGTCCATTTTGTTGCTGACAACCATACCTACTCTGGTCTTTCTGAGGTTTCTCTCACTCACAGCTTAATCCTCCCTTCCTTACTTACCAGCGGTTTCCTTGAGCTCCTGCTCGCGGATGACTGTTTTCAAGCGAGCAATGTCTCTTTTAACAGCCTTGATGCGCTGAGGATTCTCGAGCTGATTGACTGCAAGCTGAAAGCGCAGATTGAAAAGCTCCGCTTTAAGATCGCTCACCTTCTGGTTCATCTCGGTAAGTGTCATATCACGAATTTCTAATGCCTTCATTATTGCTCACCGCCTGTCTTAGATACGAATTTGCATTTGATCGGCAGCTTGTGCATTGCAAGACGCATAGCTTCTCTTGCAGTCTCTTCCGGAACGCCTGCAATCTCAAACAGGACTCTGCCCGGTTTTACAACAGCTACCCAGTACTCCGGAGAACCTTTACCGGAACCCATTCGGGTTTCAGCCGGTTTCTCTGTAACCGGTTTATCCGGGAAAATTTTGATCCAAACCTGACCGCCACGTTTGATGTAACGGGTCATGGCGATACGAGCCGCCTCAATCTGGTTCGAGGTAATCCAAGCCGGCTGCAGTGCCTGCAAGCCATATTCGCCGTAAGTCACGGTATTGCCGCGGGTGGCTTTACCGGTCATACGTCCTCTGTGAACGCGGCGGTATTTAACACGCTTTGGTAACAGCATTACTTGCTACCTCCTTCTCTGCGGGGTCTTCTGCGGCTGTTTTCTCTTTCGGTTCTGCGGGAAGCAGAAGCAGCAAGGTCGCCTTTCAGAACTTCACCTTTGTAGATCCATGTCTTTACACCGATTTTTCCGTAGGTGGTGTTTGCCTCAGCAAAACCATAATCGATGTCTGCACGGAGGGTCTGAAGAGGGATGGTACCCTCATGATAGCTTTCGGAACGCGCGATTTCAGCGCCGCCGAGACGGCCGGAAACGGTCGTTTTAATACCTTTTGCGCCCAATTTCATGGTTCTGCCAATGCACTGTTTCATTGCACGGCGGAACGAAATTCTGCGCTCCAGCTGAGAAGCAATGTTCTCTGCAACGAGCTGTGCGTTCAGATCAGGCTGTTTCACCTCAACAATGTTGATGAGAACGGTTTTGCCGAGCATTTTCTGAAGCTCCGCACGGAGTTTCTCAATCTCAGCGCCGCCGCGGCCGATGACCAGACCCGGTTTTGCACAGTGAATGTGGATTCTAATTCGAAGGGCGTCACGCTCAATCTCGATGCGCGGAACGCCTGCCGCGTACAGTTTTTTCTTCAGATACTTACGGACCTTGTAATCCTCAACGAGAGTATCGCCGAAAGCAGCATCGTTCACAAACCAGCGGGAATCCCAGTCTTTGATTACGCCCACTCTAAAACCGTGTGGGTTTACTTTCTGTCCCATAGTTTACCTCCTCTTTCAGCTTATTCTTTTTCCTTCAACACAAGGGTGATATGAGAAGTTCTTTTCAGAACCTTAAATGCTCTGCCATGCGCTCTCGGCCGAATGCGTTTGAGTGTCGGCCCGGGAGTGACGAAGCACTCTGCAACGTAAAGATCGTCTCTGTTCATACCATGATTGTTTTCGGCGTTAGCAATTGCTGATGCCAGAAGTTTTACCAGAGGCTCACACGCAGCTTTCGGTGTGTTTTTCAAGATCGCCATCGCGAGATCGACCGGCTTGTTGCGGATCAGGTCCAGCACAATCTGAACTTTTCTCGGGGCGATACGGGCATGTCTGAGATAAGCCCTAGCTTCCATTCAAAATCCTCCTTCCGGCCTTACTTACCGTTGTTTGATGTCTTAGAGCCGGCATGGCCTTTGTAAGTTCTGGTCGGTGCAAACTCGCCGAGTTTGTGACCTACCATATCCTCAGTGACATATACCGGTACGTGTTTGCGTCCGTCATGGACGGCAAATGTATGGCCTACAAAATCAGGGAAAATGGTGGAAGCACGGCTCCAGGTTTTGAGCACAACTTTTTCCCCTGTTTCGTTCATCTTCTGAACACGCTGTAAGAGGGCCGGCTGAACGTATGGCCCTTTTTTAACACTTCTGCCCATAGATTCATCTGTCTCCTTTCGGCTTATTTCGCATTTCTGCGTTTCACGATAAATTTATCGGAGCGATGATGTTTCGCACGGGTCTTGTAACCAAGGGTCGGTTTACCCCAAGGTGTAACAGGTCCCGGACGTCCGATCGGCGATTTACCTTCACCACCACCGTGCGGGTGATCGTTCGGGTTCATAACAGAACCGCGGACAGAGGGGCGCCAGCCCATGTGGCGTTTTTTACCGGCCTTACCAATGTTGGTGTTCTCATGATCGGTGTTGCCGACCTGACCGATGGTTGCCATGCAGTTCGCAGGAATGTTTCTCTGCTCGCCGGACGGCAGACGGATGAGTGCGTAAATGCCCTCTTTTGCCATCAACTGAGCCATGTTACCAGCGGAACGAACCAGCTGAGCGCCTTTGCCCGGGTAAAGCTCAATGTTGTGGATGACGGTACCGACCGGAATTGCGCTCAGCGGAAGAGCATTGCCCGGTTTGATGTCCGCATCTGCACCGTTGCGAACCGTGTCGCCGACCTTCAGGCCGATCGGTGCGATGATGTAGCGTTTCTCACCGTCTTCATATTTAACCAGCGCAATGTGAGCGGAACGGTTCGGGTCGTACTCAATGGTCATAACCTCTGCGTTCATGCCGACTTTGTCGCGCTTGAAATCGATGACACGGTATTTTCTTCTGTTTCCGCCGCCGTGATGACGAACGGTGATTCTTCCGTAGCTGTTACGGCCGGAAGTCTTCTTGAGCGGCTCAAGCAGGCTTTTTTCCGGTGCTACTTTGGAAAGAGCCGAATAATCAACAACTGTCATATGACGTCTGGAAGCTGTTGTCGGCTTGTAGCTTTTAATTGCCATTGTTTTCACTCCTTGTTTCGGTTTAGCGAGGACAGCCCTTATCCGCCGTCCCCATACATCACCGTCCGGGACCTACCCGGACTGTTGCAGTCGGCTTATGCGAGGCTTTCGAATACCTCGATGCCCTTGGAATCCTCGGTCAGGGTAACGATGGCCTTTTTGTAATCCGGCTGATAGCCGACATTCATGCCCATGCGTTTCCGACGGCCTTTGCAGTTCATGGTGTTGACCTTTTTGACTTTGACGCCGAAAAGAACTTCAACAGCCTGTGCAATCTCAATCTTGTTGGAATCCTTTGCAACCTTAAAGGTGTATTTTTTCTCACCAACGCTCATGATGGATTTCTCTGTCATGACCGGGCGAATGATGATATCCTGTGGCGCTTTCATTACGCGTACACCTCCTCAAGTTTGAGAGCGGTATCTTTCAGCATAACCAGCTTGTCGCAGTTGAGAATGTCATAAACATTCAGGGTGTTGTACTGGGTGGTCTTAACGCCCGGGATGTTCGCGGCGCTCTTGATGACCACATTGTCAACAGCCGGCAGTGCGATGAGGACTTTTTTGTCCGCGCCGATTGCGGAAAGGGTGTTTACCATTTCTTTGGTCCGATACTCAGTCATAGCAAATGTATCGAGCAGGATCATCTCGCCGCCCTGAACCTTCGCGGAAAGCGCAGATTTCAGTGCAAGCGCTCTGACCTTTTTGTTGAGCGCAAAACGGTAGTCACGCGGTTTCGGGCCAAGAGCGATGCCGCCGTGTCTCCACTGCGGAGCGCGGATGGAACCCTGTCTTGCATGACCGGTGCCTTTCTGTCTCCAAGGCTTACGGCCGCCGCCGCGAACCTCAGTACGGGTCAGGGTAGACTGTGTGCCCTGGCGCTGGTTGGCCAGATAGTTGACAACAGCCATATGCATAACCGCCTCGTTCGGGGTTACGCCGAAGATAGCATCAGAAAGCTCCATCGTGGAAACCTCTTTGCCATTCTTATCCAAAACTTTCATGTTTGGCATGTTGCTTCCTCCTTCCGTTAAGCTTTCTTCACAGCACTTTTAATGGTAACAATGCCGCCCTTCGGGCCAGGGATTGCACCTTTGAGTGCGATCAGGTTGTTTTCTGCATCTACTTTCACAACTTCAAGATTCTGAACAGTAACTGTTTCAGCACCCAGATGACCAGGCATTTTCTTGCCTTTCATGATTCTGGACGGGTCAGAACCAGCGCCCATAGAACCAGCATGGCGAGCAACCGGGCCAGTACCGTGAGTTGCTTTCAAAGAACGGTTGTTGAACCGTTTGATGGTGCCTGCGAAGCCTTTACCTTTGCTGGTGCCGCAGACATCCACGATGTCGCCGACTTCAAACGTGTCAGCCTTGATGATGTCGCCCGGATTCATTGCATCCGCATCATCGAATTTGAACTCGTTGAGGGTTCTTTTTACCGCCGCGTCCGCTTTTGCAAAGTGGCCTTTCTGCGGTTTGTTGGTGTTCTTTACGCTGATCTCGCCGAAGCCGAGCTGTACAGCGGAATAGCCGTCGTTTTCAACGGTCTTCTTCTGAACCACCACGCAAGGACCTGCTTCCACTACGGTTACAGGGATGACCTTGCCGTTGTCGTCGAAAATCTGAGTCATACCGATTTTCTTACCAACGATACCTTTTTTCATTGTCTTTCCTCCTATTCGGTTATTGGTTGGCGTTTTGCCAACATGACCTGCGCCGCGGATTCAACTTAGAGTTTGATCTCCAGTTCCACGCCGGCAGGAAGCTCAAGACCCTGTAAAGCCTCAACAGTTTTGTTGGACGGCCTTAAAATGTCAATGAGTCTTTTGTGGGTTCTCATCTCAAACTGCTCACGGCTGTATTTGTACTTATGAACAGCACGGAGAATGGTTACGATCTCTTTCTCGGTCGGGAGCGGGATCGGGCCCGAAACTCTTGCGCCGGTGCGCTTAGCGGTCTCAACGATCTTGGTCGCTGCTGCATCCACCAAACTGTGATCATAACTCTTAAGTCTGATTCTGATTTTTTCTTTGACTGCCACTTTTCATCGCCTCCTCAAATTGTTCCTGCGGTGAACATCAAATACTGAACACGGCGCCGTGTGTTTCGCGATTATCCATTAAAAAAACCGAAAAAACTGACGTTTTTCCGGAACTGGAGCAAAAGGCCGCAAGAACCCCTGCCCATACGACGCAGATGTACTTAACACATAGCATGTGCCAGTTTACACCGTACTTACTTTATCAGTAATTGTTGTCGCCCGGTTTAAAATCGGACATACTCCACGGAAATTCCCCGTCCGTTCGGACGGCCACCTCCCGCTTCATCGCATATCTGTCGCAGTCGTGCTTAATTATTATACAATAGACATGCCAGGACAGCAAGAAAAACAGGTGTAGAACTTTTGAGAAATTGAAGCTTTAAAATTGTGCATAATCACCAACAAATTGTTTTGTCTCCGATTTCGTTCGCCGTGCGGACAAAACCAGCGCTCTGCCGCGGTCATCCCTGCCCAAAGGATAAAACAAAACCGGCCGCCGGGTTTGCCCGGCGGTCAGAATGGTTCAAAACAGCGTAACTACCCGCATTAATACTGGCGCCCCCAGTAGACCTGGTGCTTCGCCGGTTTGCCGCAGCAGACGCAAACGTCGGAGATGTGCTCCTCCTCAAACGGGATGCAGCGGGATTTCACGCCGCCAGTGACCTCTTTGAGCTTATCCTCACAAGCGGAATCACCGCACCACATCGCCTTGATGAATCCCGGATGGTTTTTCGCCAGATCCAAAAACTCATCGTAGTTATGCGCGGTGAAGGTTTTCTCCTTCAGGTTGGCCAGCGCTTTTTCATACAATCCGTCATGAACCGCCTGTAATACCTTCGGGATCTCCTCCAGCAGACGATCCAGGCTGACAACGATTTTTTCGCGGTTGTCACGGCGAACGAGCACGCACTGATTCTGCTCGATATCTTTCGGGCCGATCTCCAGACGGAGCGGAACGCCCTTCATCTCATACTGGCTGAACTTCCAGCCCGGGGTGTTGTCGCTATCGTCCAGCTTAACGCGGTACTGTTCGGAAAGCTGATCAGCAATCGCGCGCGCCTTATCCAGTACGCCTTCTTTGTGCTGTGCGATCGGCACCACCGCGATCTGGATCGGAGCGATTTTCGGCGGGAGGATCAGGCCGTTGTCATCCCCGTGGACCATGATGATCGCGCCGATCATGCGGGTGGAAACGCCCCACGAGGTCTGGTGCGGATACTGCAGCGTGTTGTCCCTTCCAGTGAAGGTGATGCCGAAGCTCTTGGCAAACCCGTCACCAAAGTAGTGGGAGGTACCGCCCTGAAGCGCAACGCCGTTGTGCATCATGGGCTCAATGGTATAGGTCGCTTCCGCGCCGGCAAATTTCTCTTTTTCGGTCTTCTGACCGATGACCGCCGGAATGGCAAGCGTATCCCGGTAAAAATCCGCGTAAACATGCAGCATGCGCATGGTTTCTTCTTTTGCTTCCTCTGCCGTTTCATGCATGGTATGACCTTCCTGCCAGAGAAATTCAGAGTTGCGCAGGAACGGACGGGTGGTTTTCTCCCAGCGCATGACCGAGCACCACTGGTTGTACAGCTTCGGCAGGTCGCGGTAAGAGTTGATGACCTTTGAATAATGCTCGCAGAAGAGCACCTCCGACGTCGGGCGGATGCACAGCCGCTCGGTGAGCTTTTCCTGCCCACCCTGGGTGACCCATGCTACTTCCGGCGCAAACCCGGCGACATGATCCTTCTCCTTCTGGAGCAGGCTTTCGGGAATCAGCATCGGCATATAAACATTTTCGTGCCCGGTCTTTTTAAACCGCGCGTCCAAATCCTTCTGGATGTTTTCCCAGATCGCGTACCCGTACGGACGGAAGACCATACAGCCCTTTACGCTGGAGTAATCGATCAGCTCTGCTTTTTTGACAACGTCGGTATACCACTGGGCAAAATCTTCGTCCATGGAGGTAATTGCCTCGACCATTTTTTTCTGTGCCATGTTATTTCGTATCCTTTCAAAAGGGCATTGCCCTTATAATGCAACTGAACTGTTATATTTTATCACGCCGGAACAGGTTTTGCAAGAGAGTGCGGCAACACCGTTTTGTTCGCTCCCCAAGCAGGCATCCGGTCTTAAAGTAAATCCGCACATTGCAAACCGCTTCTTTTTGCTCTATACTGAATATGATTTTACCCGACCCAACCGGACAGACAAAGTCGGGAATTTCTTTCACAAAACCGGTACAATGAGCTTACAGCAGCAAGAGAGAGGAGCATGCCCCGTATGAACGGCTGGAACGACGGGATCGCCAACGCCATCGCTTACATGGAAGAGCACCTGACCGAACCGCTTGACATGGAACAGATTGCCGCGAAGGCCTATGTGTCGAGCTTTTACTTTCAAAAAATCTTCCATGCGCTGTGCGGGCTGACCGTGGGTGAATACCTCAAAAACCGCCGGCTGACCCTTGCCGCGCAGGAAATCTGCTCAACCGACCGGCGCATCCTTGACATCGCGCTCAAATACGGCTACGATTCGCCGGATGGTTTTACCAGAGCATTCACAAAATTTCACGGCATTTCTCCGTCGGCCGCCCGCAAAAAGGGCTGTACGCTCCGTTCCTTCGCGCCGCTGAAAATCAAACTGACACTGGAGGGTGGAAACATGTTGGAATACCAAATCGTTGAAAAGGCAGCATTCACTGTCATGGGAATCTGCCGCCACTTTGAAATGGAGACGGCTTATAAGGAGATCCCGCAATTCTGGGAAGAGTACATGCAAGCTGGCGATGACCGCGCCATCTGCGGCATGTACGGCATCAGCATGAATGTGGAGGGCAACGGCTTCGATTACCTCATCGCCGACAACTACATCCCTTGGGAAAATATCCCGGAAGGCTGTAAAACCGAGGTCATCCCCGCCGGTACCTGGGCTGTCTCTTATACACATCTCCGAGCCCACGAGA